>NZ_JBOGCL010000036.1:0-1060 GCF_050689095.1 Anaeroglomus insulsum | reverse complement strand
TAGCTTTGCACAATGGAAAAACGAACGAAGCAAAGACTGTTGCCGCGATTGGGCATAAATGCTGTCTTCAATAACCTCGGCCAAGTGTGTCACATCGTCAGGAATAAAGTTTGCCAACTGGCTGTATTTGCTATGGTTCCAAATTTGCTCAACCGGATTCAGTTCCGGCGAATAAGCCGGAAGCCATTCCACATCAATACGATAACCGAATCGACTCTTCAACTGACGCACGCCGCTGCGATGAACCATCCATCGGTCGATCACCAAAATGATGCCCGCCGGGAAATGCTTCAACATGTCGGCGACAAATGCCTCAAAATCATCGGCACGAATATTATGGGGCACAATCGAAAAATACAGTCCCAACCGATGGCGTTTTGGCGAGCATGTCAAGACGGCGATGGCCGATAACCGATCCCGTCGATCCCAACTGCACAAAATCGGCGTTTGCCCTTTGGGAGCCCAGGTGCGGCGAACCGTCGGGTGAAGCATAAACCCGCTTTCGTCCAGAAAAACGATGGTTTTACCCGTTCTTCGGCCTTTTTTTTATGCGCGGCCAATCCGTCTGTCGCCACTGGACGACGGCCTCTGGATTCTGTTCACGGGCCTTGCTTTCGGGCTTCTGACAGCTCCAGCCCATCCGATGAAGAATGTGCCAGACACTGGACGGATCATAAGCAATCCCGAAGTGTTTTTCAATTACCTCGGCGATCCGTTGAAGCGTCCACAACTCGGTCCGATAGCCGTGCTTGCCGGGTCCTTTCAAAAGCAGCGTTTTCAGCCGGCTCATCTGTTTTTCAGACAACCCGCACTTGCGTCCCGGCGGACTGTGGGCTTCAAAAAAAGACTCGCCAAGCTTTTGATAGGCCTTTTTCCAATCGCAGATGGTGCCTGGACTGGCACCGACAAGCCGGGCAACCTCTTGGTTCCTGTGGCCTTGTTCCAGCAAAGCAATGGCTTTACGCCGTCTTTGCTCCAGTTGCTGAGGGGTTCCTGAAGGTCTCATGTCCTTGTTATCGGACATTCAGTCCTGTTTCGTTTAACTTTTCAAAGATCAATA
>NZ_JBOGCL010000035.1:0-1426 GCF_050689095.1 Anaeroglomus insulsum | reverse complement strand
GGTCTGGCAGGAGAATGTCAAAGAGGTTGTCAAATATGCCCAAGAAAAATCCGTTATCCGCCGCCTGGAAAAACTCCTCGCGGCCTAAAATCGGTCAGTTTGAGTTTGATTAATATCGTATTTTTACCGTTGAACCTGATCGCCAGCATCGGGGGCATGTCGGAATGGACGATGATTACCCAGGGGATCGATTGGCGGATCTCGTATTTGTTATTCTGTGTGGGTATGGTCGTTCTTGGCTGGTTGACGTGGATATTTATGAAAAAAGTGATTGATAAAGGCCCCCAGCAGGATTGAAAAAGGAATTGGTTGTCGGTGGGGTGTGATGAGATACCTAAAGGGGGGGCGACACTTTCGCCAGCCCGAACAACACCAGGTTGGAACTGCCGGAGAGCCCCTGAAGGAACTAGAAGATTGCAGGGGGGGGCTATTTTTTTGTCAAGGTCCGAGAATGTCGGCGGTGGCAGGATTAGGGGGGTGGTTTTGGGGGATTGGATTGTTGACCCAATTGATTGTCATTGTTCAGAAAATCCGGTTTTGATATAATATACTTTATATAGGGGACATAATGTGCTCCTGCAGATTCGGGAGATACTTTTGCACCATTTATGGATGGAAGCCGTGGGGGTCGCAGCGATAGCCTTCGGGGGGCTGTGGACGGGGGTATTGTTTTCCCGTCGCGGCAGAACGGCCGGGCTGTGGGTCTGCGCGCTGGCGGTTGCGATGACGTTTTTACTGGGGGCGGTGCGGTGGAGCATGGGCAGCAGTGATGGGATTGCCTTTGCGCTGGCGGGGGGGCGGGTCAAGTTTGTGATTCTGTCGTTTGTGATTCCGATGGGTTTGGCGGCTGTGCAGCCCTATCTTCCCTATCGGGCGGAGCGGTGGGCGGTGGTGTGTCTGACGGGGGCGGCGATGGCGCTGTTGGGTGTGATTCCCTGCCTGGGGACGGCGATGGCGGCGACGCGGCTGGCGGCGGCGGTGTCATATTTTGATGCGGATGGGGTTTGTCGGCAGAGTACGGCGTTTACCTGCGGACCTGCGGCTGCGGCGACGGCGCTGCGTCGGCTGGGGGTGGAGGTGTCAGAAGGGCGGCTGGCGGGGCTGAGCCGGAGCTGTCCTTTTATTGGGACGGCTGAGTATGATTTGTATTGGGGGATACAGGCTGCGGCGGGCGAGCGGGTGCGGTGCCGGTATGTGCGGGGCCGTGTGCTGCCTGAACTGGCCGGGGGTGAGGTGATGCTGGTGATGATGCCCCAGAGCCGGGTGATGAATCACTGCGTGGCGGTGGTGGCGATGACAGCGGCGGCAGTGGTGGTGGCGGATCCTTCGGAAGGATTGCTGACGCTGCCTCGGGAGTACCTGGAGGAGCATTGGACGGGGTCGGCGATTGTGATGTCAAAATTAAGAACACAAGAACACAAGAACC
>NZ_JBOGCL010000034.1:0-2015 GCF_050689095.1 Anaeroglomus insulsum | reverse complement strand
AAGTGGTTTTTGGATATGCCGCTTATTTTTGCCGGGGCAGAAACCGATGCCAGCCTGCGGTGGAATCCGACCGATGGACTGGCTCAAGCGGTTTGGGGGTAGGCCATGACCACCTCAAAAGATTACCCGTGGCTTGATTTTGACTGGCCAATTTCGTCGGCCCACAAAAAAGAAGCAAAATCCCGTATCACCCATATCCCTCACATGGATTTGAGCAAATTTATCTGGCTTGCTACCGTAGGCCGAATGGCGATGAAAGAGGGCACCGAGTTTGGCCCTGCATCGCAAGCCAATCCATACCGTTTCGCCCCATCCTTTGCCGACGCCCTTGGCCCTTATGCCTCGGCAGTGGCTGCAAGCTGGACGACTGGACAGGTGACCCATCCGGGGATTCGGCCGGGTTCGGTGACGGTGTATTATGAAGATAGTTTCACGGCCAACTGCGGCGGTGTGACTACGGCGACAGACCCAAAAGGCGAAATCGTCATTTCCAATTGCACCTCGGTAACCAAAAACGGCATTTACAATTCCAATCAGCACAGCGAACAGGGAAGCCCGCTGATTCCCGTCAGTGAGACCTGGTACAAAGAAGAAGATGATTTTAGGCCGGGGACGCCTTTTAAACTCAAAGGCTGTGTCGAAGGGGCCAACAATCGCTGGTTTCGGGTGCGGTCGACCCGCCGGGTGGGCTCGACGCTCTATATCAAGGTGGACAATAATCAGTACCAACAACAGGAGCTGATTGCCTGTGCAGCCGGCGGGACATTGACCTGCAGTTTTGGCGGCGACTGGTACACCCTGCGTGGGGCACAGGGCAATAGTTCTGCCGGTTATATGAACGGCGGAGCGACCAATTCATTCTTTGCGGGATTACCGGATAGTGTCTATTGCAGCGGCTCCCGCGACCGGTGGTGGAGTCAAAAAGATTTGTATCATCGGTATTATGGGAATGCCAGGGGCCCCAATGACGGCAGGCCACCCAGCGGCGGTCAGCATTCCATCGACTTTAATCGGGATTGGGTTCGCTGTCCGAATCCCAATCTGTATTCAACCTATGACACCAATTGCCACCGGTATTGTATCGATTGCGAAACCGATGGCAGTATCAGCAAGGGCAATTATGAGCAATTTATTGGGATTTTCCCGGCAAGCAAATATCTGCCCAAACAGGTTGACCCCAAAGAGGTCACCTCGCCGCATTACTACGAAGACTCCCAATCCATTCGCTGGAAATATGGCAGTAAAGTTCCCTTAAAGGCATTGCAAATCACCAATCCTGCAACGCTTGGCCCAATACAGGGCGTGTTTGAGGCTGGCTACATGACACAAAGTCAGAATTTCATCGCTGCCAGCAGCGACCGGCAATACGGCTCTGTCTATGCGGTAGAAACAACCGGGACCAATAGCGGTACTGTCCCTTTTAACGGCGTTAATCCCGATGGCGGCCTGACCATGCAGGCAAAGAAAATCAACCGCAAATTCGACGACGCCATCCAAAATATGGTTGAGCTTGCCGTTGAAGAACTCGGCTGGTGCTGGCCTGTCAACCAGACCTATAAACTCAACTGGCTTACGTTAAATGCCGCCCAGCCGCTATCGGTTAATTTTGAAAGATACCTCCATGGCACCGAAACCGGCAGTTACACATTTGGCCAAGCCTACATCGACCACGGATTGTCGGCGTATGACGCCAACCATGAACCGCAGCAGCCCGCCTATCCCTTGATGAACGATGAACTCTGGGGAGAGAATGGTTCGGCGTTTGAACTAATCCTGAGTATTCTTGGCCCATCCTATTATGATTGGCGGTATGATGACCAAACACCCTATATGAGTAAGCGAGTTCTGGATATACGCTGGCGGTTCAGGGCACAGACCGATTATACAAAGTCATGGCCAAGCTTCCCTTGCCAGATTAACGGCCACACGGTGAACAACCCAACCGAGTATATGAATGCGGTCTTGCCCATCCCCGCTGGCACGTGGCGGCGGGTCTGGAAATACTCCCTGGGCAG
>NZ_JBOGCL010000033.1:0-2072 GCF_050689095.1 Anaeroglomus insulsum | reverse complement strand
TGGTGGATCAATTGGTCATGCTGGTCAACGGCATCAACGCCCGGCGGGACACCTCCACGACCCATCATAAGACTAAGCCCATAAAGCACTTAACCCAGCTGGATCAGGCTTATCATGACATTGCATCCTCCAGCGGTACCAAAAAAGAAACCGGATTTAAAAGCACCAAGACCGCCGCGGCCAGTCAATTGCCGCTTGGCGATCACGAATTCAAGGATTTTAACGGATAAGGCTCTCCCCCTTTTTCCTGATAAAGAACAAAGCGGCGTAAACACCCTGAGTCGTTTACGCCGTTTTGTGTTTTAGCTGACCGGGAAATTTCCCTCTTTTCTACTCGGTAACAATCCGTACATTTTATGAAAACGCCCGCACAAATCCGGGTTATCGGACATGCCGGTTTGTTTTAAAGATTTTTTGGCATTTGACTCAAATGTGCGATATTTCGCCATGGTTGAGCTAATTTAACACATCTTCTTCGAATGCGGATATTATTGGTTTCATTACCCTATTTTTTATTGGCACCATTTCGGTTTTGCGCAATTGGTTATAGGACGGACTTTAAGGCAAAAAATTATATTCGGTATTTTTCCCGAGCCAATCGGCATTATTACGGTTAGGACTCCCGTTATTTTCTCCGATAGGGTTTTTGACACCATGATAGACATAACCTGATGAGGAATCAAAAGCCTCGAAACCGAGCAACGGCTCAGCCGGTTCTTTTGTGAGGCGTTCGTCGAGCCAAACGAACGTAAGGTATTTTTTGAAGGAAATCGGGTATGTTTAACAAAATGAAACTGGGCACAAAGCTGATTCTGTCATTTCTGGGTGTAGCCATGATTACTCTGGCAATCGGATCCGTCGGGTATTACGGCTCGATTCAAAGCGAAAAAACCGTAAATGAACTGGGTGAATTGCGGATTCCTACATTAAGCAGCCTTCTGGGAATCAAGGAAATTGCAGAAAACATTCGCGGTACCATGCGAACACTGGGCATACCGGGGTTGCCCACAGATATCCGGACACGGCAATATGAGAATTTAGCCACGGCGCGAACCAACTACAGTGAGCTGTGGAAAATTTACGAAGCACTTCCTCACACGGATACGGAGAAAGAGATCTGGTCGAAATTTGCCGCAGAATGGAATGCCTGGAAAGGAGAAAACAACACCTATATTGAATTATGCAAAAAATTTGATGAAAATGGAGTGAGCAATCCTCAGGAGTTAAGCAAACAGCTTGAGACGTTTCGCGGGGATCATTATAAGGGATTTGAGCAGACCCTGCGTATGCTGCAGACTCAGGAGTTGTTTGATGGATGCGAAGATCATGTCAACTGTAATTTTGGTAAATGGATGAACACGTTCAGCACCACCAATCCCACACTCACTCAGTGCATCAAACAATGCGAAGTGCCGCATAAGCATTTTCATGAAGGTATCAAAAAAGCCAAAGACCTGGTGAAAGCCGGCAAAACTGCAGAGGCAAAGACTCTATATGATAACGAGATTGTGCCTGCTGCGGAAAGCACCTTCAATGCATTACGCGAGGTTCGTAAAATCGCAGACAACTCCATCGATATTCTAAATCAGGCTCAGCAGCAGCTTTTGGGGCCGATTACAGAACGCCAGCGTGCTGCAATCGGACACTTGAATCAACTGGTCCAGATCACCCGTGACGAAGCCGAAGAAGAAGTTCATAATTCCAAAGCACAGACCATCTTCCTGAAGACATTCAGTTTGATTTCCGCGATTGTCGGCGTGGTTGTAGCAATCGCCTTTGGCATATTCATTTCGCGTGCGATAACACGGCCCATCAATCGGATTATTGAAGAATTGCGAGAAGGCGCTGACCAGGTTGCTTCGGCTTCCACCCAGGTATCAGCGGCCTCGCAGTCGCTGGCCCAGGGGGCCACTGAGCAGGCCGCCGGCCTGGAAGAGACCTCCTCCAGCCTGGAAGAAATGTCCAGCATGACCAAACAGAACGCTGACAATGCCGTCCAGGCCAATACCCTGGCATCGGAGGCCAGGAAAGCAGCCACCAACGGCTCGGAGGCCATGACCCGGATGGATGAA
>NZ_JBOGCL010000032.1:0-2090 GCF_050689095.1 Anaeroglomus insulsum | reverse complement strand
TGGTGGATCAATTGGTCATGCTGGTCAACGGCATCAACGCCCGGCGGGACACCTCCACGACCCCTCATAAGACTAAGCCCATCAAGCACTTAACCCAGCTGGATCAGGCTTATCATGACATTGCATCCTCCAGTGGAACCAAAAAAGAAACCGGATTCAAAAGCACCAGGACCGCCGCGGCCAGTCAATTGCCGCTAAGCGATCACGAATTCAAGGAGTTTAACGGATAAGGCTCTCCCTTTTTAGAATATTTGAGCGACGCAGGCGGGCGCGCTTGCGTCGCTCAAAATTCAACAAAAGTTGTGTCCCTTAACGGACGATACCTCGAAGGGTCAGAAAGGAATTACTCATGATAACTGAAGAAACTGTAATTCAATGGATGCGCCGTCGGATAGCCGATGGCCAGGTCAACAGTGCAGCGGACCTGGCGGGTGAATTCCTCGAAATGCACCACATTCGGGATGTACACAGTCAGGATTTTGCTTCTGTGATCAATGCCGGCTTTAAACTGGCGCCGGAAATTGCAAATACCAGAAAAATATAAAAAGATATCAGAAATAGCGTCTTTTTTCGGAATATTCGGCATCGATTACCCTTCTCTGTATCGCCCTCCCCAATCGACGAGATTCCGTAAAAAATGCAAATATAAGTAGTATTGCCGCTTTTTTACAGGAGACACACACATGACTATCAAAGGACGAATTTTTGCACTGGTTTCAATTCCCCTTGCAGGTCTGGCTCTGATTGCCGGAGGGAATGGATATATGATGCGTCATATATCCCATGTCGTCAACAGCACGACCACGGAAACTCTGATGCCGATTGTCAATGACGATATTCCCAAAATGAATCAATTCAGCAACAGCATTGAATGGATACTCAATGCCGACCGCGATGCGTATCAGACCTATACATCCGAACTGCAGATGCTGTCCACTCAGGATGAGAACACCATTGCACAGCTGACTGCCACCCACAGCGAGGATTTGCAGCAGGTCGCAGATCGGCTGAAACTGGCCTCCAGTGCCTTTGATGAAACCCTCAAACAGTCGTATAGTGAGTTTGAGACACATTACAGGACCTGGAAAACGGCCACGCAGTCCATTACGCAATTGTCGGCCACGATTGCTCGTGAGTCCAACCGCCAGCAGGCGATCAACCAGGAAAGTGTCAAGGTGTTTGATACCATGCGGAGTCAACTGGACGGTATCGTTGGACTGATTGAAAAAGAACTGGAGTCCCCGCAGATGGAAGGGAATCCGGCCCAGGCAGCAAAATGGTATACCAGTATTGAACTGCTGCTGAATGCCGACCGGGATGCGTATCAGGCCCTGACGGCTCTGTTGAAATTGATGGAACAGCCAGATACAGCAGAGTTTGAAGCTCTGGTAAAGGACTATCAAGCCAATCTGAAACAAACTCTGGATCGATCCCAAAAGGCCAGCGAGGTTTTTAATGAGGCCATGAAGGCGGGGTATCAGGAGTTTGTCAAGTCGCTCCAACAATGGGACAGCCTCTGCCAGCAGGTCACAGAAATCAGCCGGTCCAATCTGGCCCTGGTCCAGTCACGCCGGAAAACGGCAGCAGAGAGTCTTGGTGCATTCTCTGCGATGCGCAATACCATCAATACCATAACCGAACGCATGGAAGAGCAAATCAAACAGCAGATGGATACGATGGATAAGAAAGCTGATGCGGCCCAGGCCGAAGTGGCTTCCTTAAAAACCAGCATGAAACGTGCCAATACCATCAGCCTGGGGCTGGCCCTTGCCCTGTTTATTGCTGCCATCAGCCTCGGATTGAGCATGACCAGTCGGCTGGTTCGGGAATTAACCAGTATCATTCAGCAGCTTTTACACGGTTCCGAGCAGGTGGCTTCCGCCTCTACTCAGATCTCAGCGGCCTCGCAGTCGCTGGCTCAGGGGGCCACTGAGCAGGCCGCAGGTCTGGAAGAGACCTCCTCCAGCCTGGAAGAAATGTCCAGCATGACCAAACAGAACGCCGACAATGCCGTCCAGGCCAATACCCTGGCATCAGAGGCCAGGAAGGCTGCCAATAATGGCTCGGAGGCGATGACCCGGATGGATGAG
>NZ_JBOGCL010000031.1:0-2120 GCF_050689095.1 Anaeroglomus insulsum | reverse complement strand
AACCTGACGGTGCAGGACAGCTACAGTTATGATGGGTATGGGGTGATGCTGGGCAGTGCGGCGGGTTCGGCCAATGCGGCCCAGACAAATCTGCTGTATTGCGGCGAGCAGTACGACAGTACCTTGTCGCAGTATTACCTGCGTGCACGCTACTATAACCCGGCCAATGGGCTGTTCAATCAGCTTGATCCCTACGCAGGCAATATGCAGGACCCGCAGAGTCTGCATAAGTACCTGTATTGTCATGCGAATCCGGTAAATGGGGTGGATCCGAGCGGAATGGCTGGGGATTTTACGCTGGTCGGGCTTATGATGACGATGACCATCATCACCATTCTTGCCAGCTGTCCCAATATTGCCAATGCTCCCGGGCCTAATGATGATCCTTTTGCGGATTCCGGCGGAGAGATTATTCTGGATACAGGGATTACTTTAGGCATGGCAGTTGGTGGGATTCTGGTGGCCCGTTTTGTAATTCAGCCGTTGCGAGCAGCTGTGTCACCGTATATTAATGGCCTGCTCAATCAGCTCAGATTTCGCAATGCGACGCCGATTCCGACGATTCAGTCGCCTATTACGAACCCGAGTCGATTGCTTCCCGGACCAACGCAGTTGGAATTGAATCAAATCAACGGTTTGTCTTTTGAAGATGCCGTTCGGTCTTCGCTGCGGACAACAAAAGGCCAATCCGTTGTAACATCCTATGGGACAGTCAAGCCGGATTTCCCTGTTGGGAATTTATATGGTGTGACGGATGCCAAGAATGTGATAAAATTGTCTCAGTCTTCACAGACAAGAGGATTCGAAGAAATAGCTAGGACACAAAATATGCCGTTTAACCTGATAATCAGTCCAAGAACAGAGACTGTATCTGAACCATTGAAGGCGGCAATATATCGTACAGGTGGAGCTATCTTTGAATTTAATCCAACAAGTGGTACATTTAACAATATAACCTTCCAAGGAAATAAGGTGGTTCGATGAAATCCAAAATATCTGCCCATTTTTCAACATCGTTGCTTTTACCGATAGACATCAGTGACATATCTTTTGGTCGCCTTTTTTTTGAGATGTTACAAGAAAGCTATCCGGAGATGATGCCCAGAAAATACGGCAACACAGAACCTTTGAAAAATGTATTTGATGGCGATCTGGAGAAAATGCTGTCAACATGCTGGCAGCATCAGTTTATATGGAAGTCAAAGGTTAGAGGCATTGAAGCTCTTTGGGGATTTAGCGGTTTAATGGGAGAACAAAAGCTTCATTCCAAATTGCTTTTATATGGTGATTTCGGTAAATTCAAGATGGATAACATTAAGTTGCTTCATCACAGATTGATGTTGCATCATAATGTTGATATTGGTCATATACATATTCTTGGGGAATCGGAATTGAAACGATATAAGAATTATTATAATGAGGTAGTGTCAGCCCTTAATATTGGATTTAGCACAGTTGTCTTAAAACGATATATTGGCAATCTTGCATGGGGGATGTATTTTGGCAAACCGTATATTGAATTGATAGGTTTGGAAAAGTTACTAAAAGCCCCAGCATTTCTTGTTGAACAATTCAATGATGTTGTGTATTTGCAGATCACTGAGCATATCGAGGATGTGATTCGCAATTATGATGAATTTGATCGGTTGCGCACTCAAATTAAGGAATATCTGGGCCGTCAGTATTTCTTTAGTCCTGATTTGGCTTATAATGAATATTCCGTGCCGACTTTTCACATTCCATCATAAGTCATATGAAAATCAATTCTATCGAAAATTAGAAATTAGGAATGGCGTCAAATTTACAGTCCGGCCGGCAATGACTGGGGCGGTCTGCGTCCGAGCCTGAGTCTTTATCACCGATGCCTTTGTGTGCTGCTGGCTTATGTTTTCCTGATAGGGCCGGAGTGCTTGCAGCACCTGTCGCAGGCGGCGACGCAGTATAGCCAGATTTCGACGCTTGCCTGGGGCCGGGGAAACAGTATAATCACCTATGGCTATGATGCCAACGGCTCTTTGACAAGTAAAACGACCACCCGCGGCGGCCAGACGGCCGAGAGAGTGGTTTATACATATAACCTGCAGAATCGGCTGGCACGGGTGGAGACGACGCCTTATACG
>NZ_JBOGCL010000030.1:0-2949 GCF_050689095.1 Anaeroglomus insulsum | reverse complement strand
TAAGAAAGCTGGGCGATGAGGGGAAGTATCCGGAAGTACAACCATGAATCTTCCACCAGACCTAAGGGCGGAAGCAACAAGACACGCACTGAGATAGTCAGTATTCTCTCCTGTCCCTTGTTTTCCATCAAACAACAAACGTTGTTCCTTCCACACCCGCTGAAAGAAATCCTTATCAGCCCCAGGTAGCACATCCAATATATTATTTATCCATTTCTGCAACACAATCAAACATGACCTATTATATTCAATTACTGTCTTATTATTTGTGAACGAATAATAGCCCGTCTAAATTTATTCCAAGTGAATATACGAAAATCCCAGGGTGAACGTAAGTGCACAATTGTGTCGGGTCGGAGTTCTTCAATAAAATCGCACCAATTTGCTGCAGCTAATATAATAGTAACACCAAACTCTTTAGCACAACGTCTAAGATTTCTGGCTACAATATTGGCCGTAATCGGATCTAAAGTTGCACAAAATTCATCTGCCATCCATATATCAGCTTTTGATGCTATAAGCTTAGCAATCATTGCTCTATATCGCTGACCATTACTAAGTTCTTTAAACCTTTTTATATAAAGGTGGGCTTCAGCCAAACCAGATATATTTAATGCGTATAAAGCATCTTCAAAAGGAATTTTACCTAATGAATTAACAAGAGGATAGCGATTACTGAGGGGTTCAAGATTTTGAATTGTAGCATTAACAGGCACGCTTATATTGCCACTATATTCTCCTGAAAATCTTTTAGAATTGCTCAGTCTCTCTCTTAATAAGGAAAGCAATGTGGTTTTGCCTGCCCCAGAAGGACCACATAACAGAACAACGTCTCCAGGATTGATGTGGAAACTTAGATTAGAGAAAAGAGTCGTACGCAACATATCCCTGCTGATACCAAATGCTTGCTGAACGATTCTTGTATATTTAGTTCGAACCAAAGGAGAATCTAAGTGCAATGAACAATTTTGAACATTTATTTGCCTGGATAAATTACAAAGAAAAGATTGTGGGCGAACTACTGGATATTTATCTGGTAGATGTAGTTGGTGTTTACGACGCAATACATATTTTTTGGCCGCTGGAGTTAGGCCTACAATAAACGTAGGTTTAGGTAACCTAAATATTCGATGTAAAAGAGTCCAATTATCGTCCGATAATTTTTGCGGAGATTGAATTAGAAGCTTTAATAAATCTTCACGAGATACCCTATGCTCTGACTCAATCTGTTTCAAGCACACAGCATAATGTACTTGTAAATCTACAATTCCACCTGATTGCTCCTTTAAAATTTCTCCCTTCTTAACTCTATCAAAGTTAGCAAGAATATAATTCATGTCTTTTTCTAAACGGTTGAGATTGCCTTCTGTTTCACCTATATAATGCATTTTAGCAGATTCAACAAAAGGAATATATCGGAGCATGTCGGCAGTAATTTCAAGGAAAAGAGGTTTTAATTTAGCCACATGCCACCGATTACGAGCAAAAGCAATCGCATGTTTAACAAGAAGTCTTGAAAGACCTAAGCCACGAAATTCAGGAGACACAACACACCTAGCAATACGAACAACAATATTTGTGTATTGCTTTGCTGAATTTTTATCCCAGATACTCCAAGAAATTCTTTTTGTACTATCACAAAAAGGATGATTAAATAGTTCGGTACGTGGGCGATTCATTAGAAATGCCGTAGCAAGTTCGATATAACCTAATACATCCGGCAACAATGGATCACTCGATGTAACTATCAAAGGAACACGGCGTCCATGCAGACATGTACCACGATAATGATATTCTTCAAGTTTATGATATCCAGAAAGTTCTTTTTCAGTAATAGGTTCCTTTACGATTAGAGAGATAGATTTGGCCCCGAATATAATTTGATCACGGGAAGAATATGCAGGTAAAATAATAGCCTTCCCATTAATACATTTAGCATAAGCAACATTTTTGCCTTTTAGAATTAAATCATCACCCTCCCCAAGACAACAGAAACGATGGGTAACAGTCTTCACCCCATTTCTTAGACGAAAAGTTTTAGTATTATCAGAATATTTGACTGAAACTACTTGCATATATTAACCAACCCTTGGTCAATCATGATATTGACGCTTATGTATTGTGTTGTGGACATATATTAACTCCTTAACTATCCCTAAAAAGGAAATCTGTGAATATAAACGATTTCCCGTATCCAGCATATTACTACCGAAAAGGACTTTTTGCAATCGGAATTGAGAAAAAAGACATAAAAATGCAAGAATTTGGATGTTTATCTATAAAATATAGAATCTTTGAAAAATAGGTAAAAACAGACAGATAATTTCATGGGTTGACTTCCAATTATTCAACCTTATTACAATAAATTTAACAGTGCTGAACGCGTCATATTACGAGTTAAGAATCTATAAAAAACAACAATAAATATCTGTCCGTAAATAAGTTATGGTTTTATTCGAGTTCGTAAAGTTGTTCTAATAGGGGAGCTTGATTTTTCAGCCAAAAACAAGGTTTTATTACAATAGCTTATTACAATTCTCTTGTTTTACTCTTATTACATTATTACAATAAATTTATGCTTTGATGTTTTATTGTAATATATCCTACTTTATTTTAGGAGTATAGCAGTGAGTAAGACAGGTAAACAAGCCGTCTATATTGACTTTGGCAATCAGACAGTACAAGAGACGGTAAACGGCCACGTTTTAGGAGTTTCCTATAATTCCCACAATAAGACCTATTATACAATGATACCTAAAGCACTTCTAAACGGGGCACAGAGAAGCAAATTGCAGTGGCTTAGTTCTGACAGGCTTAAGGCTGTTGCTAAATTTAGAGCCATTATAGACGGCTTAAAAGGCAAGTCGGAAAAGGTCGTAAAAACTCCTATATCCTTTAGGAGAGGAAAGACATTATCTGTCATTATTCCTAGAAGCCATTTCATAACCT
>NZ_JBOGCL010000029.1:0-5686 GCF_050689095.1 Anaeroglomus insulsum | reverse complement strand
AGGTTATGAAATGGCTTCTATAAACAAAAAAGCCCTGCGGTTTCCCGCAGGGCTTATTTTGTTGTTAAATCAAATTACGGAATAAGCGAATCACCAGCATGGTCATTGACCAGAACTGAATCTTCTGAACCTGTGGCAAAGAATTGGAGACGAGTAGTTTGGTAAGAGCCTCTTCGCCACTGCGTCTGATTCGTTGCAACAGCAGGCGGCACGGCATCAAAACGGGTATAGATATTGTCATTACGGGTTGAAACATCTGAACGTGTTTCATAGGCAGAATGACCATCGGCATACAGAACGTTCTGACCTTCACGGCCATGAGGCTGAGCATTGGCACAATCCTTTTCGTACTTCTGAAGAGTAACGTTATTGCCCGACCAGTCACCACCTGTGGAGGATGAAGCACCTATTGGACCAACTCTGTCAATATAGGTCTCAGCCGTAACACTGCCTTTTTGCAATTTGTCATCAAAGTATGGGTTTTTATCTGCCATGACAGCGAAAGAAGCCGCCCGGGAACCAGTTGCACTAAAACTTGACTTTTTACCGGTAGCACTTGCACCTGGATAACCCGCAGCATAAGGATTGTGGTAGGAATAGCTGACGCATTTCGTCGGACCCTCAGGCGACAAAGTACCACCAGGGTTTGGATGGCCAAAATCGAACAGATCAACAAAGTCATACGGTACACCACCCTTGCCTTCATTTTTGCCGCTGAATTCCGTCTCGCCGCCGGCCGGGCAGACAAAACTCTTGGGGCTGACATCAGCTTCACGAACCAGCAAATAGAGACTCGCACCAACCGTAATCAAACTTCGCGCCGAGGCAGGCTGTTCTTGCAAAGTCTTTTGCCAGTAGGCTGTTCCATCACTCCATGCTGGCCCTGCTTGGCCACCCCAGCCGCCGCCCTGAACGACATATTCGTCGTCATAGTCATTGGCATACACCATCTGGGCATTTCCAAGCCCCTTAAGGTTAGTGCCGCAGATGACGCGCTGAGCGATCTTTTTGACCTTGTTCAGCGCCGGCATCAGGATGGCCAGCAACATGGCTATGATCGCGATCACGACCAATAGCTCAATCAGTGTAAAACCTTTCTTTTTCATAACTTTCTCCTTTCGGTTACGAAATTTTGCAAACTCAAACGCCTCCTGCGATTTGGACGATAATTGCCATTGTGTGTCCCGACGCAGGACACGCGATAAGGAGGCGCCGGCAAAATCTCTTACATTTCTCAACACTGCTAAAACAACCAGTTACCACTGTTCTATTCGGCCCATACTCCGGCCTATGAGAAATGCCGAAAAGGAAGGAGAAAAAGAATGAGTAAATAATTGCATCATTTATAATAACCACTTACACCTGACCTTTTCGCAACTTCTCACTATCCCGAATATACATCCGTATAAATACCGTGTCAAGTTTTTTTGGGAAATTCCGATAAAAATTTTTCTATTACACGATTTGCTTGTGTTTTTCTGCAATACAGCTCACTTATTAACTGGTAATTCCACATACAGAATACCTCTTTTGATTCACGGCCACTTTGCGATTACAGGCCAGAGGGCTTTCCATTTGAGGGTTGAAACCTTCATCTCCGGCCGACCGGTCGGGGAATGATAAGTAGATGATATAGGACATTCTCGGTCCAATACCTGGAGGGCAGCTCGGTGTGCCGACCCGCACCAATGCCCGCCGCCAGATTCGAGAATCACGCTGCCCCCGCCATCGGTCATGGATTGTGTTAATCTGCGAAAAATCCTGGGCTGATATTGTGGGGATTCAACCTGCCCGTGGGAAAAGAGATGCTCGGTCGGTGTTTTTTATAACTTCCGGTCAGAATCCCCAAACCGATGGAGGCAGCTGTCACTCGAATCGTGTAGGGCATTGTTTGTTCTCGGAATGAGTTGGCATTTTCTCAGACAGTCATTATACTGAAAATCAGATGTGAATCAAGCCGGTTCGCAGCATTTTAAGGAGTTTAAAATGATGTTCACGATCATCGGAGTGTTGGTTGCCTTGTGCCTGGCTGCCCAGCCTATCGAGCCGCAGTCTGTGCGAACAGGACTTGATCAGATTGGTGCACATCACAGCCTGTTCGAAAACAAACGCGTCGGCATCGTTGCCAATCATACCGCCCGCAACAGCAAAGGCCAATTCATTGTCGATGTATTCAGAGAAATGGAAGGCGTTTCCGTCACGGCACTGTTTGGCCCCGAACACGGATTCGAAGGTGTCGCCCAGGATGGAGTCAAAGTAACCGACGCCTCTTTCAACGGCATCCCGATTTACAGCCTATATGGAAAGACATACAAACCCACACCGGAGATGCTGGCCAATGTTGATGTACTGGTCTTCGACATTCAGGATATCGGGGCGAGGTATTACACCTACATTTACACGATGGCCTATAGCATGGAAGCCGCTGCCGAATGCGGCAAACCCTTTGTGGTGCTGGACCGGCCCAACCCGATTAATAGCCTTAGCGTTCAGGGCAATATTCTCCATCAGGATTTCGCCTCCTTCGTTGGTCTGTATCCCATCCCCGTCCGACACGGTATGACCATTGGCGAACTGGCCCGTTTGTTTAACGGCCAGAAATGGCTCAAAAACGGCATCCAGGCTGACCTGACTGTGATTGAAATGGCCAACTATCAGCGCTGCCTGTGGTATGACCAGACAGGGCTTGCCTTTATCAGGCCCTCCCCTAATATGACGAACCTCGATGCGGCGGCGGTTTATCCCGGCCTGTGCCTGCTGGAAGGAACAAATCTATCCGAGGGACGGGGGACGGACCGGCCATTCCTGCAATGCGGCGCTCCCTGGATCGATGCCGAAGCCTTCGCGGAGGAATTAAACAAGGCCAACTTGCCCGGCTTGCAGTTTGCACCGGTACGTTTCACCCCCACCGCCTCCAAATATGCCAATCAGGACTGCGCTGGTGTGTTAATCACCATCACTGACCGACAGATTCTGGATCCGTTCTGGAGCGGCGTCCATCTCGTCCAGACCGCCTGCAGGATGTATCCTGGAGAATTTGAATGGAATCAGTTGCATTTTGATCACCTATGCGGTACCGACCAAATCCGCATTGCCATCGCCGGCCAAAAGAGTCTGGATGATATTAAAGTCCAAGCCCAAACACAGCTTGAGGCCTTTCTGCCTATCCGACAAAAATATCTGCTCTATCCTGATATGTAGTGATTTCTCAGCAGGAATCAATTGCATTCTATCGGGGGATACAATAAAAAACCGTTTGGCCATGTTATACACAACCAAACGGTTTATCTAAGTCGGAAAGCAACTACGCTTTCTTCTTGTAATCGCGGTAGTGATGGCCAATCCATTCAGGATTGCCGGTTCCACCGGCAAAGGTGCAGGTTGCCGGATCCCACTTGATGGCCTGATGATAACGATACGCCAGATTCATCAGATGGCAGCAAATGGCTGAACGGCCGCCAACCTGTTCATTGGTAATGGGTTTCTTACGTGTCTGCATGCATTCGAAGAAATCATCTATGTGGCCGGCCTTGACCTTGTAAAGCCGTACCCTGGCATCCTTGAGATATTCCCGTTCCACCATCAACAGTTTGGATTCGAGCGAGCCGCCGTCTTCACGGTCTGTGTATTTTGAAATCGTTTTATCGCCGAGGATAAACCAGAATCGGCCGCGATTGACGCGGATTTCACCCTTTTCGCCGTACATATGGACACCGAAACCATCCTTGTGAATCACCTCGGTCCCATTGGCGTAAATCAGCTTCGCTCCGCGTTTGGCGTTGGCATCTTGTGGCGGAATAATCTCAACTGGTCCGCTGTCATCCATTCCCAGTGCCCATTGGGCGATATCCAGATGGTGCGCGCCCCAGTCGGTTACCATGCCACCGCCGAATTCCCAATAATTTCGCCAGTCGGGGAAGTGATCATGCATCCCGCGTGGACTCAACACCGAACTGTAAGGACGCATCGGCGCCGGCCCAAGCCACAGGTTCCAGTCCAATCCGGGCTCCATGGGCTCTTCGGGCAGATCGCATGGCCGGCCGGGGTCGCCGAAACTGCATTCGATACGGCTGATTTTCCCGATGATGCCATTACGAGCCAGCTCACAGGCAACACGGAATTCCGCCGACGACCGCTGCATGGAGCCGGTCTGATGAACACGACCATATTTGTCCACGTCCCGCATGATATCGATGGCTTCCTGAATATCGTGGGTCAGGGGTTTCTCGCAATAGACATCCTTGCCTGAACGCAGGGCTGCCAGATTCTGGATGGCGTGCCAGTGGTCAGGGGTGGCAATGCACACCGCATCGATATCTTTGCGGGCGATGATTTCCTCGAAATCGACATAGGGTTTGCAATCAGCGGTACCCTGTTCCGGGAAACGGGTATAATAGTCATTGACTCGCTTGAGGGCATTTTCACGACGCGTGGTATCCACATCGCAGACCGCAACGACCTGACCACGGGAAAGGAAACCGTCCAACAGGCCCCGGCTTTGCTTGCCCATGCCAATAAAGCCAATTGTGATGCGGTCATTGGGTTTGGTCTGGGCAGCCCAGATAGAGGATGGAAGTATCATTGGCATCGCGGCCGCGGCCTTCAAAAACGCCCTGCGTGAGGTTTTCATCGATTCAGTCCTTTCACTATCATATATTGTAGCATTCAACCGCTTCTCAACTTTGTATTTACATTGCGACAGAAAGAGACTTATCATTGTATGACAAAATCAGACCCGTCGAAGTTACAATAGTAAGATATAATACTTCCTCATTTCCCTCCCATAAATCATATTGCTACGGCTGACTCTTGCCTAAATAGAAATTGATTGGAGCGTCAAAGAAGCTCATAAAGCAAAATACTTGAGTAACTGATAAGTGGTTTAGAATCATTATTTCTGGTGTTGGTTTTGGACAGCATAATAAGGCAATCTGACATGGCAAATGGTACAATCTCTCCTAAAAGCCTGCTTTTAAAAAAGGGACTTTTTATGCCTCCTATTTTATCTTGGAGTTTGTCGCCATTCAAAACCGATTTTCAATTATCTTATGGCACACCAATAAAATTCGTGCAAGTACAAATATAGAGACTAAATATGTCTTTATTTATTCTTTTGCTTTTTGTATCGTTAGGTTTTATGATAAAGCATCGAAAAAAAACCAGGATGTTATTTGTTTCAGCCGGAAAATACAGGTAAGTGAGGTTTGAATTTGGCCGTCTATTAGGACAATGACGGCACTTTATGTCTTGATATGGTATATTGTAATTAAACAGATCGTCGAACTATTCAGGATATATTATATGAGCATTATCGGTGGCTTTTTTTATTTTGAGAATACCCCAGATCAACATGATATCCATGAGGTTCTGAATCAATTTCACTGCTTGTCTTCAGAGTCAACTCATGACGACAAAATAGAGGTAACCCAATACGCTCACGGCTATTTATTTTCCAAGGGGAAACAGAATATTCGCTCTTTGATTACATCCAAGAAGGATTCTCTTGGAAATGCCTTTCTCATGCTGGGATACAGCAACCTCAATGACTGGAAAGCCTGGAATGTATCCCAAGACAGTCTTGCTCTACCCGATGTATTTGGCCCCTCTTTTTCGGATAAGTTAACTGAAATGGAAGGGGAATATACCGCCTTCTATTTTGATGCAAAAACAGACATCCTTCATGTCA
>NZ_JBOGCL010000028.1:0-9390 GCF_050689095.1 Anaeroglomus insulsum | reverse complement strand
GGTGACCGCCTGCAGCCGGGATAATGCGCCGACACCCAATACAGGGATTCCCTCTGAGCCGGTGGCCATCCTATTGAATGAACCTGTTTTCCCGAGTTCCCTTCGCAGTAAAACCGTCACAGCAGACTTGTACAACCACGGGGAAGGTCCGGCTGACTTCACCGGCCTGTGCAGAATCAATATCGACATAACCGGCGCTCATACGGAATACTGGGATTGGGTCAAATTCGATGTTCCGATTGTTCCGGCAGGCAACTCGGCAGCATTCATTATCCAAAGAAGCTCGGACAACATCAACTGGACAACGATGGCCCAAAACCTTGAGCCGCTGCTGTGGAATTACAATACAGGACAGCAGAATGTCTCGGTTGCCTCCCGCGCTCCTGGTATGGCCTCTGGCGCAGGATGCTTTTGGTTCCCTGCGGGTGCGTTGTGGCAGCGGTATTATTACCGTATCCGTTATTTTAATTCATCCAAAAACAAGGGCGGCAAGTGGTTTAAACAGACCCTTGCCGATGGCTGCCAGCTGAAAATCAATGCATCGGGAAACTTTAAGGCAAAAGTCAATGGCACCGGATATAATTTACCGTATGAAGGTTGGTTCCCCAAAAACAATATAGTCACAGTCGAGGCGACAAACGGCAGCTTTGGTGCATGGCAGGTCACCAAACCTGCCAATCTTGGCTACAACTATGCTAATCCGTGGAGCATTACTCTGGGTGAAGATTATGATATCACGCCGGTAAGTTTCTAAGGCAATATTGACAGGACAGGAAAAGCGATTATAATGCTAAGTCCTGTAGATAAAGCTTCTTCTTCCGCTTCTGGGGCCGACCCCGAAAGAAGTCACCTGACTTCTACTCTCACCTGCGGGCGGTTTTCTATTTTCAAAATCCCCTATACTCAATAATGATCGCATATCATTAGATTCGAAAGCGAAGTAATCGGAAGTTTTATGGCGACAAAGGGATTTTACAATTTATCTGATATTACTCTATGGTAGGCTCTATATAAACAGGAATAAAAAGGCCTATCTCGATTCCATAATTCCAGAACTGCTCTATTTGTCGCACAACTTCGCCATGAACTAAAAGACCGAGCTCTAATTGGTTTGATAAACCAGGACCAGTAAGATTGGCACTGCCAACATATGCAGACTCTCCGTCTATTACACAAAATTTGGCATGTGAACCAAGCTTTTGTTCATCAGCAACGTTAGCACTTGGTCTATAAAATCGCAATTTACCTACTGCATGATCAAGATATTTATTTTTGTCAATAGTTTGTAAACTCATCCCAGTACTAAGAATATCTACATTCACACCTCTACGCAAAGCTGATTGTAGGGCAGTGGCCAAAACACCATCAGAAAGTCCGCAACCGGACTGAATAAAGGGTGCGGCAATAATAACTCGTATACGAGCTTGAGCAAGAAGTTGAATTAGAACACCAAGAGTAGTACGACATCGTGTTTGATAAGCAAGAAATGCCCCGTGCGGCTCTGGCATTGTCATAACTAATTCTACAACATTTTGTGGAATAGAATTCGTCATATATTTAAGGTAATGAAGGATCAAAATATCCCACCGATATATCGCCCAATTCAGAGTCTCGCCCCCCAAATAAGAAGGCACGACTAAGGTTCAGATTAAAAAAACGACAACTCGTTTCAGCTAAATGAGTACATGCATGACAATTGCCACTTCGATGATGACACATCGGATCATAAACACAACGTCGCGATTCGATGACAGTATTCAACCACTCGACAAGTGATTGCTCATACAGTGCAGTAAGCGCTCCAATAGTCGCACCAAAACGATGATTGCAATAAAGAGCAATAGTAAGTGTACGTGGTAAAAGATATTCCGATAAGCTAGTTGTGTCCAAGCCGCATAATAAGGCTGCTTTTCGCACAGAAAGATGACTGAGCGTATGTAATAAACCGAATACTAAGCGTGCTTCTCGGCGATCTGCTAGCAGAGTTTCCCTTAAGGGGACATCATTGAGAAGTTGAACAAAGTAGGCCCTGCGGGCAATACTTTGGTCCATCCCATTAGGAATCACTGGATGACATCCATTTCTCTCAAGCCAAGACAAGACACGATCACAGTTTAGACTCAATAATAAAGCATCTGCCTGAACCTGATCAACGTAAATAGGAAATTTGCCACCGTGGTCCGGATGGGGAGGAAAAGGATTAAGACGACATTGATTAGGTTGATAATCAGCACGAGTAAATCCATATGTTGCAGTAATAATCGGGTAATCTGACACTAGGGCCAGACGAGAAAGTCCCATTTGCCTTGCAATTCGAACGCCTGGTACAGTTATATTGCTAATATCAAGCTCATTGGGGCGTCCAATTTCCATAGGCATAATCGTTTCTAACATTTCTTGACCGGCACGTTCCCAAACAGGCCATGAAACTCCACTTCGCTGGGATAAACTTTGAACAATGCCGCTCGCAGAATTCTCTTCATATTCCCGCCGCCTCTGATCCCTTAAAGCTTGTATTTCACGTGATAAATCTTCCGGTGTAATTTCGCCATTTGTGCATCGACGCATCAAATCATCTAAATCATTATCAGATAATCCCATGTTTTGGCTATTTTGATCCCTTTGATTATCTTGCCCATAATCCGTTAAAGAACGATTTGACACCTCTGGCATACCAAGATACTTTGCTGCGGCAATAGCTGGCCACTCCGGAAGACTAAAGAATCTATCCATTCTTCGATGAGGTATATTGAGTAAAACAGTCGTATGAGCATAAAACGTACGCCCAGCACGATGCAATTCTATATCCATATTTCTTAGCCTAGGATCAGGCCACTGACATACGGTACACCGGCCAGAAAAAAGATTTTGCGACATATTGCAATGGCGACATATCCACTGGAAATTTTCAAAATGCATACTGTCTCGAGTGTCTAAAGCCATATGATTCGATGTTTGACAACTATGGCAACGAGGTGGGAGAAGAGGCTGTAATGCTCCACAACGATGAATTTTTACAAAGCGTAATTGTATTAACTCGCCTCGGTGGCATGAAGGGCATTGATGTGGAAGCGAATTACGATGACTAAAATCAAATACTCGGCCACAATTAGGATTCTTACACCATAACACTTTTGGAAACAATTCAGATTGTACGCTTTGCGGATCTATAAGAATAAAACGATCAGGTTGCCGAAATAGGTCATCTCGCAAAACAGGTCTAAACTCCTCCTGCCAGACTCGAGTTTCTTCAGCAATTCTACGAAGAAGAACTGAAATATTCAAGTCTGTTCGTGGCTCCCCACGAATACTCACTACCCGAGCGATAGCTGCGACTTGTTCGAAATCAAAAGTACGATTGGGTAAATAATTGAATAATATTTGTTGCTTACCACGATTCATTATTTTTGTCATAAATATCTCTGCTATTACCTACCAGTATGGGCTGTCCATTGTGATCCAAGAGAATCTAATTCGATGGGGATTGCTTCATCTACGTCACGAAGACTTCGCATCGGTTTTGGAATCAGGACTTCTGAAACAAAACGCTGACCGGCTGTGGAACTTAGTATACAATCCCAATATTGACGTACCCTAAGACGTATTTCTTCACGAAAAGTTACCTCGCCAGGCGTAGTGGGATTCTGGACACCATATGCATTCTCTAATATAGGTATAAAGTGTTCTATTCGAATACTACCATCACTCATCTTGCGTTTTACATAATCGAGCATGTAAAAATAATTAGGATTTTGTTCTGAAAAACGGTTAGTCAAAACTTGAAGCAGCACCCCCATAAACAACCCAGGCAACGTACGATTAATGCTAAACTTTGACCAACGATTAATAGCAATAGGTTCGACCATTTGGCCCAAAAATTCATGGAATTTCAGAAAATATGCGTAATGACTTTGGTCTCTCTCTCGTACAGGATGAAGACAAGTAAAGACTATCCCAACATGGCTACGTCCTACACGGCTAGATGCTTGAATATACTCAGCATTTTGACGCGGCATTCCATAGAAAATCATACTATTAAAACGATTCACATCCACACCATGGCTGACCATGCTTGTTGCAAGCACTACATCTGAAGGACTATTGGGAAGAGATGTCTGTTCTAGCTTTTCCAGAATCCGGGATACATCATCGGTAGATGTACTACCTGTAAGATCTGAAATTTCAAATGGCATTAATCCATCTCGTTGTAGATTCGGAACCACGTCTCCTACTAAATCAGTCCGTATGGAGTTCAATTCACGATTCGCTAAAAAGTATGTCAAAGATGTAGCATAGAAATCTAAAAGTTGCCCCCATTCTAATGTGCCAGGTGAAAGTGCTCCACCATAGGGATTAGGCGTACCAGTTGAAAGTTGGTATAGATATTGAATTTCGCGATGGTAGCTTTCTATTAATTCAAGAATTGTTCTAAATATAGTCTTATTATGCGGGAGTAAACCCACATATAATCGCTGAGGATAGTTTTGTGTTTCAGCATAAAACGAATGACCGAGTGTAGGGCCACAACTTGGAAACACCCTCGCGTCATTAGGGCTTTTGCCATATAGGTGATTTACTTGTCTATCAAATGCTTCTATAGTGGCAGATGACGCAATAATCTTTAATGGCTGATTCTGCCCAAACTCACGTAATAATTGTTGAGTAAATGTTTCATAATGAGCATCAAATGTACCTAAACCTTCCTTTAGCAAATGAAGTTCATCTTGAACAAACAATGTTGGGCCGGATAAGCCTCTTGGCATAGCGACTTGTGGGCCATTTATCTCTGTACAATCCTTTTGACAACACTTACCCTTAAAATAACCATGTACAGAACAGCGACCATCAATCTGGCCAAAGAGCATTGATATTTTTCGTTGATTACCGATTCCAGCTAATTTATCAATAGTTCCTACGATCACGCATGGCAAATAACGATAAATTTCATTATCTACAATATAAACAGGAATTATTCCATTCGTGAAACGACAATCACGTCGGCTACACCGATGAATTAAACGAACATGTACTGGATCAAAATCTATACTAACTGTAGCTGTTTGACACGATGGACAACGTATAACACGTTTCCATATTTGACGCGCAACAGGATCATTGACTCTACTCCACAAAACTTGGTCTTCTGCATCTGCATATGAATTAACTCGAGGATTAACAATCTCATTTGGCGAACCGCCCTGACCAACAAAATACCCAACGGCAAAACCATCTACGTCAGTACCCGAAAGACGTGGGTCTCGTTGTTCACATCGTACAAGTTCGGCCAAGCCAATAACATCAGCTACCCGTTGTGTTTGCTGTAATGTCAACAGCCGTAACGGGAAGCGGGTCCACGCAGTGAGACCGGCTGCCTTGCCTCTCAAACGGTCAAAAAAACAATGGAATACTATTGTCGCCAAATACGCTTCTGTCTTACCACCACCGGTCGGGAAATAAATAATGTCTACTCTCTCACGATCAACACTTATAGTACTTTCCGAATTCGATAATGCCGCGATACCCGGAATCTGACTCACAAGGAAAACTATCTGAAACAATCGCCACTCAGTTTTCGGACCACGACGAAATGTTTCATTAGTAAGTTGAAATGCTAAACGTATATCAGGATTGGTGCGAATCAATTCATTGCCCAATCGAAAGTTTTCAATCTCCTCTTCGTACTTTTGTCTATCTTGATCAAACTCGAGACCGTATTCTGTTTCCCAGTTTGGGTTATTTGCAATATATCTGTCTCGTTCCTGCTCCCACGTTTGCAGATAGCATTGCATCGCTTGTAGAATAGCATCCAAAAACGGTAACGGATCACGCGCCAAATCTGCAAAACGGGCAGGTGGAACTGTTCTTGTCGTAAATCGCAATTGGCGATATATAGGTACATGTGTAGTCACAAATATGAAAGGAGATGATTCTCCATTTTGGCGTACGACAGCACAATTGATTCCTCGCCCCCAAACATGTCGATCATAACGAAATCCTCGAGGTGATAAATCAAGTTCAAAAGCACGTACCTCTTGACCAGTAAACTCAAAAGAAGCCTCTGTATCAAATAAAAAAGGTTCTATATTTGGTGAATCCTCAGACGTTGGTGATGTGTTAACTAATTCCATACTAAACACGTACTCATTAGGATTATTTGTTCCGATAGTCCGTACTTCGCTGTGCACTTCCCAACGCCATTCAGGTCTAACATCAACTTGCATCGATTGCACAAAGCGTTGATAAGCCGCTTCCGAAACTAATGCTGTTTCTGGAACTCGGATTTTATTATCGGGCCTCCCTATAGTCCGTATGCGTTCAGAATCATTTGCAACAATATGTTGCGCTCGTAACATCTCCTGGTTAAGAGCATGCTGTAAGTTAGAAGTATCTACAGACAGTTGTCTTTCCTGATTAAGACGGAAAATAATTTGGCCGGAAGCCTCACAAGAAATCTTACGAAACCGGATATAAAGAGAATCCTGAGGAATACGTGTACGTCTGCGGTCGCTTGAAGAATCGGCTACTTCAGAAGAATTATTTTCTGCCTCAAGCTCATTCTGTTCGTGCTCATCATCTCCTATAGACTTTTGTTGTGCAACTAGACTACTATTCCCTTCTGTACCACAAGAAACGGCGGGTCCGCCGTCTATATTACTTCTACTATTATTTATATTTTCTTCTATATTATTTAGGCGTTGATGTTCAATTTGTTGTATAAACGTAGGAAATACACGGTAATAGCACGCCCACCGTACTGAGACTCTAACCAAAACAGGTCCATCTTGAATATGTAGCCGGAATTCGGCTCCAAATGCAACAGGTGCAAGCTTATTTAGCAATTCACGCAAGTACCCTTGTTGCATTTCTGGATCAAGCGACTCATCACGACGAGGACGTATATTTCCAACAAAATAAATGTCTCTTGGATAATTACTTACACATTCAGATTCACTTCGGCCACTCGACCTATCGCGAATACGTGCCACCAAATATTCTGCCAACATAGACTCTTCCAGTTGACTCCAATTACCATTTGCCATATTAAATATCCTTTTCAACTTGACCTAAATTACTGCGCAAAAAAGGACCTGCTACATTTTCCAATTTTATAACACGAAGAATCAATAGAGAATTTCTCACATCTCCAAATGTCAAACCTAATTCAGAATCAATAACAGCATCATCATTACCTTGAATTACACCTGTAACTTGATCTTGTAACCAACGATTTAACCTATTCGAAAGACCACGGTGTAATCCTCTCAGTCTGCTTGCAGCCTGAGAGATGTGTTTATAATACTTCTGAACAAAACCCATATTAAGCACTTCCGCTACACGTCGTAAATCCTCTTGATCAAGCGGACAAAGAACGTCCCCTCTAAGCCAGAACGCCAAAGAAAGTGGCGTAACGAGCATACTTCCTTTGGCCTGCATTCTCCGCAATAGACCATTCAAATCTCGAATACCGTATGTCCTACACTCAACTAAATCACCATTACTCGCGCACCATTGATTAAAATTCATTCGGAAATCTTCTTGCCATCGGCGAATCAATGCCAGATGGAGCTCAATTGATGGGTGCCTGTGGACACGAGAAATAAGCAGGTCATATAAGTTTTGCCGTTGCTGCCCATGAATGACCAGTACGCGATCCCCTGTCCTCAGAGAACGAACATGCCGCAAGTTAAGCTCATTACAAACAACATTTATGACATCATCGGGAGCAAAATATGCATGCCACCCTTGATCAAACTGTACTCGTATGGCCTCTGCACAACAAATCTCTTCATAATAATCTGCTGTTGAACTTATCTCTGTACTAGGTTGATCGTTAAGAATAAGCTCTTCCTGTATGCAATCATCATCAGATTTGAAAAGATTAGCAACTTCATTGACAGTATTATCAGGTTGCCATATAGGGCCAGATAATACTGTTATTTTCTTTGCCGTAGATTCGACATTCAGTTCAACAGGTTGTTCCAAAGAAATACGTCCATGAATGAGAGGAGCAGTATTCGGAACTGCAACACCAGACATAAAAGAAAGCGAATTAATATTGCGATTGAAATCTCCACTTAAGCAAACAGACCATTCTCCTTGTTTACGAATGAAAGAGGAGCACTGGTGTGGATACAAGATTATATCATTTTTAGGATATAGCAAAGGATAGAAAAGCCAAGGTGTCATAACTGGACTAGGTAGTCCAATAAGAATCGGATGCCAATTGGTATTTACCATAGGCATTGGAAAACCATTATTTCCACTGTCCTCAGACGTGTTACGGCAAGCATACATCCATCGACGTAACTCCTTGAGACTAGTTACATATATCCTCATCTTATGCAAATCATCCTCAGTGGTATTATGTCGAGCAAGCAAAGAGAAAAGATAGAGCCGTTTTTTGCTGTCACTATGAAAGACTAACAAGCGTACTTCATTTGTCTTGACATCTTCAATGCAAAGATTGACAAGAGCTTCCCATAAAGGACATCCTAATGTTTGTACATAATCTTTCGCTTTGTCTAATAAGGCCGCTACTTCTTCCAAGTTGCGATATAAATAGGTATTGCTCACACAGGCAGAACGAAAATGATTACACAAAGACATAAGCTTACTGAAAGATTGAAGGCCCCAAAACCGTTGAGCCTCTGCTTCATAGAAATCGATCGGAACAGCAAGTGATTCTAAGGAACGAAGATATTTCCAATGAACAGCAATAGTATCCCTTTTAAATCCCTCGTTATCAATATGTTGAGTAATGTGACTAAGATGATGATAGGCCTTTTGAAGTGAGGAACTAAATGAATTTGCTGATTCACCTTGAAGTACCACGGGTGTCATACTGATAGAATCTTGTGGATATAATAATATGTCTAATCTGTCATTTAATATAGGAGAAGACCGGTTTGACAAAACCAAAGTTGGAGGCCAAGCAAAAATATGACCAAAGGAACTAAAATCTTTGACACATTCAGAAAGTGGATTATTTCCCCAAGCAACAACCGGAATTTTCAAGCGAACGGTTGCTCGTAACAATGGCTGTAACCAAGTCAATGAAGGGGAATCGCCAAAGTCAATTGCCACCCAAGGCGGTTTATAAGTTTCCAAGATAGCGGATGGATCATCTGGAGAATAAATAGTAGTTACACGAGGCAATTTTCCCATATTTGAATGCTTTGAGACACTATGACTACCTACAATATTTGCGTCACGACTTACATCTAATTGTGAAAATACCTCTGACAAATCAATCCCTAATCCCTTCACTCTAGTACGACACAATTGTTTGCGTATTCCAATATTAGAACCAAAATAAAGTATCCTATTACCTCGATTAATGTTTTCACTATGATATTGTGAATCCAAAAAATAACGAATTAATGCAGTTGC
>NZ_JBOGCL010000027.1:0-11939 GCF_050689095.1 Anaeroglomus insulsum | reverse complement strand
CAAAATGAGGATTGAACTTGCTAAACTCCCGCCCCTGATGTTAGACTGGATTGGTCCCGATTATATGACCAAAGAAAAATTCGCTCTAAGGGGGGACGATGTACCATGTTATCCCTTTTTTCACAATCCCTCCAACAGCAGCCTGGAACGCAAACGACAGGTATGAGATGCGTTTTCCTCTGCTTTTGCTGCTATTACGCTTTGTTCTGATTTAATTGTGAAATAAGATACGTGTTCGATATTTACCATTGCACCCTTTTCAAGAGATTATCTCTTGACAAATAAGAGAATCCGTCAGTATGCTATGGCTCAGGATAGGAATCAATCCGAATCTTCTCTTGCATGTACTGATTCGCCGAAAACATGGAATGGATTTTGATAAGGAGTACACAATGGCCCGCTTTCATATCGACCGCTTTTTGATTTTATCCTGTCTTTTACTCATCGTTCTTTCCGCAGCATCCTGTCACCGAACCTCATCCAGTGCCGCAAAACCGCTGTCTTCATTCGATACTCAGGTCCGTCCATGGGTCGCCCAAATGACTCTCGATGAGAAAATCGGACAGATGACACAGGCGGAATTGTCAGGCCTCAAAGACATGTCGGATATTGAAACCTATTTTATCGGCTCGATTCTCAGCGGCGGTAATTCCGATCCCAAAGAAGGCAACAGCCTGGAGGCATGGACCAATGTCTATGATGAGTGCCAAAAGCACGCTCTGAAAACCCGTCTGAAAATCCCCCTGCTGTATGGCATCGACGGTGTTCATGGTCACAACAATGTCATCGGTGCGGTGGTATTCCCTCACAATATCGGTCTGGGCTGCACCCGCAATCCGGACCTGGTCAGGGAAGTCGCCCGCATTACCGCTCTGGAAATTCGGGCCACAGGCATCAACTGGACTTTTGCCCCCTGTATTACGGTACCACAGGATGAACGCTGGGGCCGCACCTATGAAGGCTTTTCGGAAGATCCTGTTCTGGTCAGCCAGCTCGGTCGGGCTGCCGTGGAAGGCTTTCAGGGATCCGATTTGTCCAATCCGGTTACGGTGCTGGCCTGTGCCAAACACTATGTCGGTGACGGCGGAACGACCTATGGCTCAGCCCAGAAACCCAACAGCAGAAGCCTGCTGGATCAGGGCGATACCCGTGTGGACGAGGCCACCCTGCGACGGATTCACCTGTATCCGTATCCTGCCTCGATTGCCGCCGGGGTCGGGTCGATTATGCCTTCGTATAACAGCTGGAACGGTTCCAAATGCTCCGGCAATCAATACCTGTTGACCGACGTCCTCAAAAAGGAGCTGGGGTTTGATGGTTTCCTGATTTCCGACTATAACGCGATCGACCAGATTACCCCGGACTACAAAACCGCCATCATGCTTTCCATCAACGCCGGCATGGATATGGCCATGGTCCCTAACAGCTACCGGGAATACATCAAATGCCTCAAGGAACTCGTGCAGGAAGGCAAAATCCCGATGTCACGTATTGACGATGCGGTCACGCGTATTTTGCGTGTCAAGGCCGCAATGGGCCTTCTGGACAAGCATGCTTCGGTTCTGGCCGACCGCACGCTCCATCAGGATTTCGGCTCCCTCAGGCATCGTCAGGTTGCCCGACAGGCCGTCCGGGAATCGCTGGTTCTGTTGAAGAATCAGGGCAAAACGCTGCCCCTGTCCAAAACCATCAGTCGGATCCATGTTGCCGGCAAGAATGCCGATGATATCGGTAACCAGTGCGGCGGATGGACTATCGACTGGCAGGGTAAAAGCGGCGCCATCACCACCGGCGGCACCACAATTCTTGCTGCCATCAAGAAAACCGTCTCCGCCGCTACACAGGTGACATTCTCCAAAGATGGTACAGGGGCTGAGGGGGCCACTGTGGGCATCGTGGTGATTGGTGAGACCCCGTATGCTGAAATGGAAGGCGACCGCAGCGACCTGGCCCTGGACAACGCAGATGTTCAGACAGTGACTGAGATGAAAAAGGCTGGTATTCCGGTGGTGGTCGTCCTGCTGTCAGGCCGTCCGATGATTATTAACAGCGTACTGGAGCAGGCAGACGCTTTTGTGGCAGCATGGCTGCCCGGTACAGAAGGTCAGGGTGTTGCCGATGTGTTGTTCGGCGATTATAAGCCTACCGGCAAGCTGTCATATACCTGGCCGCGTTCCATGGATCAGATTCCAATCAATATCGGCGACAAGAATTATGACCCGCTGTTTCCGTATGGTTTCGGCCTGACTTATTAACAGAACATGATGCGACGCGAGAATACACACAGGCAGCGGCTGCTGGGCATGGCAAGCCTTTTATTGGGTTCGCTCTGCTGGGGCAGCACTGATATTCGGCTGAATTCGCTGGGCTTTTTGCCATCGATGCCCAAGAAGGCAGCGATCATTAAATCCTGCTCTGATTTTACGGTCCATCAGTCCTCCGACAACCGCGTCGTTTATGCCGGCAAGACCACCGGTCCGACATTTCAAAAAGATGTCAATCAGGACGTCTGGATTGCAGATTTTTCGGAAGTTAAAACCCCCGGGCAGTATTATCTGACAATCCCCGGCGTCGGGCGTTCAATTGACTTCCCGATAGGCGATAAGGTCTATGACTCCGCCTTTTATACGGTCATGCGGGGTTTTACTCTGTGGCGATGCGGTACGGCAGTCCAGGGCGAGCATAATGGCATTCGGTATAGTCATGCCCCCTGCCACTTAAATGATGCGTACCAGACATACATCGGTTTTGGCGACACCATCCGCGATGGCACCGGCGGCTGGCATGACGCCGGAGACTATGGCAAGTACACCGTCAATGCAGGCATTACTGTGGGGATGTTGTTTCTAGCCTGGGATCACTTTCAATCCCGGCTTCAATCCTTCCCATTGGACATTCCCGACTCTGCCGCCGGCTGGCCGGACTTTCTCAAAGAAATTAAATGGGAAATCGACTGGCTCTTGAAAATGCAGTATCCTGACGGTTCCGGCAAAATCTCTCATAAACTGACGCCGCTGGATTTCCCCGGATTTATCATGCCGGAAAACGATGATTCCAGGACCTATTTTACCGACTGGGGCTCTGCCGCCACGGCTGATTTTGTCGCCATGACCGCCATGGCCGCACGGTATTTTAAGCCTTATGATGCCGCTTATGCTCAGCGGTGTCTGGAAGCATCGAAGAACAGCTATGCGTTTCTGAAAGCGAATCCCGCCGACAAAAAACCGGATCAGAAGGCCTTTTCGACCGGCGGATACGGCACATCGGATTCGGATGACCGGCTCTGGGCAGCTGCGGAACTGTGGCAGACCACCGGCGATACCCAGGTCCTGCAGGATTTTGAAAATCAGGCCAAGACCATCGACAACAAAATTGAAATCGCATGGGATTGGTCCAATGTCCGAAATCTCGCGATGTTTACCTATCTGCTGTCAGGCCGGGAAGGCAAGAATCCGGATATTGCCGAGGATGTCAGGCGAGAGTTACTCTCTGTTGCAGACGCCATCGTCCAGCAGGCCCGCAGGGATGTGTACAGCAGACCGCTTGGCGGCACGTATTACTGGGGCAGCAACGGGACTGTCGCCCGGCAGACGCTGACCCTGCAGATTGCTTACAAAATAGACCCAAAACCCGAGTATCGCTACACCGCGTTAGACGCAATCTCGCATCTATTCGGACATAATACCTATGGTCGATCTTTTGTCACCGGAATCGGATATCTGCCGCCAATGAATCCCCACGACCGGCGTTCGGGAGCGGATGGGATTAAAGATCCCTGGCCGGGTTATCTGGTCGGCGGCGGAACCTCTGCTGTCAACTGGAAAGATAGTCAGGATGATTACCGAACCAACGAAATCGCCATCAACTGGCAGGCGGCACTGGTTTATGCCCTGGCCGGATTTGTCAGTCAATAAAGGTTTCCATCAACATAGAACAAGGAGTAGCAATGACGAACATTCTCAAACACAAAAAAGGATTCACGGTTATTATCATTCTTTTGCTGCTGACTGTCATCCAGACTGGGTGGTGTCAGCAGGCCGCATCGGATGGAAAATGGATGCTGTGGTATCCCAAGCCTGCTGAAAAGTGGGTCGAGGCACTGCCGATTGGAAACGGGATCATGGGCGCGATGATCTTCGGCAAGACCGACGTCGAACGCATCCAGTTTAACGAAGACAGCCTCTGGACCGGCCAGCCCTGTGATTATCAGAATCCCGGCGCTGCTGAGGTCCTGCCCCAACTGCGGCAGCTTTTATTTGACGGCAAACAGGCCGAAGCTGAAAAACTGGCGATGGAACGCTTTATGAGTAATCCGCTTAAACAGGCGTTTTACCAGCCCTTTGGTGACCTGAAGCTGACCTTCGACGGACATCAGAACCCCACCGACTATCGCCGCAGTCTCGACCTGCGGGATGCGATATCCCGCGTCCAGTATAAAGTCAATGAGGTGACCTATACGCGGGAGATTTTCGCCAGTTATCCAGATCGGGTGATTGTCGTCAAATTATCCTGCAACAAGCCGGGGGCGCTGTCCTTTCTGGCCCAACTGACCAGCCCGCACCGTTCGTCTCAGATTGTTCGTTTGAATGATTACAGCCTCGCCCTTCGCGGGCAGGTTACCAATCGCGGCGAGAACGGCCAGGAAAGCAAACTGCGATTTGAGGCGCAATTGCTGGCGGTGGCCCAGAGCGGCCAGTGCTTCGTGTCCGATAACGGCATTCAGATTACCAATGCCGATTCGGTCACTCTGCTGCTGACGGCGGCAACCAGCTATGTCAATTACAAGGATATCTCAGCCGACCCCACTGCCCGATGTGAGAAGATTTGTGCAGCAGTCCAGCAGCATTCCTATGACCAGCTCAAGCAGCGTCATCTGGCCGATTATCAGGCTTTGATGCATCGCGTCGATATCGAGCTGGGCGACACACCGGCTTCACAAAATCCTACCGACCAGCGCATTCGGGAATTCAGCAAAACCGAAGACCCCGCTCTGGCCGCTCTGTATTTCCAGTTCGGACGGTATCTGCTGATTGCCTCCAGCCGTCCCGGCGGCCAGCCTGCCAATCTGCAGGGACTCTGGAATGAGCAGATGTCACCGCCGTGGGGAAGCAAGTACACCGTCAACATCAATACCGAAATGAATTACTGGCCTGCTCAGACGACCAACCTGTTTGAATGCGCCGAGCCGCTGTTTGGTCTGATTGAGGACTGCTCTCAAACGGGTGCCCTGACGGCCAAAACCTACTATAACTGCCCCGGCTGGGTTCTGCACCACAACACCGATCTGTGGCGGGCAACCGCGGCAATCAACCATTCCAATCACGGCATTTGGGTTACTGGCGGTGCCTGGCTGTGCCAGCACCTCTGGTGGCAATATGAATTCACCGGAGACAAGGAATTCCTGAAAAACCGGGCTTACCCGATTATCAAAAGTGCAGCGGAATTTTTTGCCGCTTATCTTGTCGAAGACCCGCGCAATCCGAATCGGTGGCTCATCTCGGGACCGTCGAATTCGCCTGAACAGGGCGGCTTAGTCATGGGGCCGACGATGGACCATCAAATCATTCGGGCGTTGTTTACCAATTGCATCGATGCCTCCAAAATCCTTGACGTCGATGCTGATTTCCGTGAGAAACTGGTTTCTATGCGTGCCCGAATCGCGCCCAACATGATTGGCAAGCACGGCCAGCTTCAGGAATGGCTGGAAGATGTGGACGATCCCCGAAATGAGCACCGTCATATTTCCCACCTGTGGGGGCTGCATCCGGGGCAGGAAATCAACCGCTACGATACACCCGAGCTGTGGCAGGCTGCCCGCAAATCCCTGGAATTCCGCGGCGACGGCGGAACCGGCTGGTCGATGGGCTGGAAAATCAATTGCTGGGCCCGCTTCCACGACGGCAACCATGCCTTCACCATGCTGAAAAACCAATTGACGCCGGAAAAAACGCTGCCCAACCTGTTCGATAATCATCCGCCATTCCAGATTGACGGCAACTTTGGCGCTACCTCTGGCATCACCGAAATGCTGCTGCAATCCCATGCCGGGCGAGTGGAACTGCTGCCCGCTTTGCCTGACGCCTGGGCGAACGGCTCCGTCAAAGGTCTTCGAGCCCGCGGCGGCTTTGAAGTGGATATTCAATGGAACGAAGGCAAGCTTACCAAAGCCACTATTAAAAACCTGACAGGACAACCACTGAAGGTGCGGTATGGCGGCAAGGACCTCACGCTGGAAATCCCCAAAGGACAAGCCCGCACCCTGACTGCAGCGCAGTTTAAATAGGCTTTGATGCTATCGCAGGCAATCCTGTATCAGTGCACAGAAACGTTGTCCAATAACCGCCGCGTCATGTTGTTGGGCAACGTTTCTTCCATTTTGGCCCATGCTCTGCCGAAGGGATGCATCATTCACAAGAACCGTTATGGCATCGATCCATTCGTCTTGCTCTACAGCAGCAAGCCCTGTTTTACCGCCCATCAGAAAATCAGCATTAATCCCTACCGGCGACGCAATGACCGGAAGCCCTGCCGCGAAATACTGCAAAATCTTGAAGCCGCACTTGCCGCGGGTAAACTGATCATCCGGCAGCGGACACAGCCCAATATCGCAGGCTGCTAAATCCGCCGCCTCGGTTTCCAGCGACCAGGCCTTCTTCTCAACTGTCATCGCGGACAGGTCAAAAAAATCGTCACAAATGATTCGCAAAACCACCTGTGGACAGGTCCTGCCAATCTGTTCCAGGACGGGCGACAATTTCTTTAAATACCGCAATGTCGCCTTACTCCCAATCCAAACCAGGCGAATTTTATCATCTGTCGGCGTTTTTTTTATGCTGCAAAATTTCGACGTATCCAATCCGGTTGGCAGAATATGGATATTCGAGCAAAACGGCCGGGCTTGTCCGGCCAGCCAGGCATTGCCCGCAATCACACAATCGACCAGCCGCATCGTCCGCTCAAACAGACGAAAATGGCTCGAATGTCGGCAGTCGGGCTTGTGCGGACTGAACATAATCGCATCATCAAAATCATAGATGATTCGACGGGCATGCTTGCGTAAAATGCGGGCATCCCAGACATTCAGCGTCTTTTTGTGCAGCAGGACCGCATCATACTGCCGTGCCCCGGCAAACAGCTTCCACCGTGCCCAGTACCCCTTCGGGAACCGTGCCACAGTACAGAACACCCCTGCCGCTTCCAACTGTGGCAGGTAAATCCCAATCCGCTGCCGGAAACTGGCCCGGTCCGGATTATGCGATAAAATCAATAATTTCATCGATCGACCGGTTCAGAGAATCACTTTCCAGGGGACATCCAAATCCCCCCTATCAATCAATTCCAGAAAATACTTGGCCATTTGAGTACAATTATATTGGGCATGTGCATGTTCCATTCCTGCCTGGGCTAATTGCAGACGCTGGTCTTCATGAGCGAGATACCATTGAGCCAATTCAAAAAATTCCTCTTCGGTATCAAAGTATCGCAGATGTTTTTGATCTTCGTGCAGCAATTCTGTTTGTGGAACACGCTTGGCTAAAACACACGTGCCACAAGACAAGCTGTTAATCAAACGATCTGAATGATAGAGCGGGATATCGTTGGTAATATTAATACTTAAAGTAATTTTGGCTCCGCTGAGCGCATAAAAATAATCCAGACCTTCAACCCGAGGCACCCCAAAAGAACCATACACCCGACAATGCGGCATTTTGGAAATGGTCTCAACCAAATGATGGCGATCTCCGGCCAGCCCCAGCCGCTGATGTATCGCTTTGCCAGTAAAGATAATGTCTGCCTGCCATGCCGGGTCCGTGGTATATCGATATTGAATGTCCGGATCACAAATATTGGGCAAAAAGGCACATCGCGGCACGCCGGCTTTTTTGTAGGTCTCCAGAAACGGTCCAGCACTGGTATTGACAACCATATCACACTGGGCTGCAATCGACAGACGCTCGGGATTTTTCTCAGGAAAGGGGTCTTCATCGCGTCCTGCAACAACGGCATGTGGTGCGGCCTGACGTATGGCCTTAACGGTATTGGGGGTCAGATATTTCATGCTCAGAATAAACACCACATCGGGATAGTACGCTTTAATCTGATCCGCCAGCAGTTCATCGGTATAGCGTTTGACAAATCCGGGCATAAAACGCCGAAAATGTTTTCCAGAAAACGGATTAAATTGCGTCAAAATATTGCGATAACTGAATCGCTGGACATCGCAGCCGGCCCGAATAAGCCCTTTGACCCACATCCGCTGTGAAATACGGATTGATTTGGGCGATTCCTCCTTAAAGTCCGCAATAACCATAATACGTCTGGCTGGTCTCATGATTTCTTCTCACAGGATAGCATCATTTCTTTTATGATACTCTTGGATCTCTGGATTTGTTTTTGTCTTAACTGATGAATATTATCATATAATGTCTGAATTACAGACGACCGCTTGGCGTGCATGGACTCGATAAGCTCGCGAACATACCCTGGCTGAAATGTGTCTGTTGAAACAACCGCGTCTTGCTGCGAAATGGATTTCATGTAATCATAACATTTGGGTTGGTAAGCAATGGAAATCGAAGGGATATATGCCAATGTAGCCAGGGCCGTTCCATGCAGCCGCATCCCAACAAAAACACACACATGCTGTTTCACATGGTGCATAAAATCAGTATGATTCACATAAAATGAATGAATATGTAAAGTCGTTTGAGTTTGTTCAGCAATATATCTCGTAAGCGGGTAATCTCTGGGCCACAACACGTACCAATATATTTCCCATCCGGCTTGTTTGAGCATTCGGACTAAATCGATATAAGCCTGAAGATAGTGATCTCCTTCTCCATACATCATCCCTTTTGTTTCTGCCACATTCAGTCCAATCCCCCCACGGGGGGCGGAATCCAGAGATGCTGCCTGTCGATCCATAGCAAAATATAGTACCGGATCCCCAATTACTTCTGCATTCTGGATACCCCAGTCCTGAAGTATCCGCAGCGAATCTGGTCCGCGCACGCCAATATATGGGCACTGCTGAAGAATCTGTTTCCATATCGCAACTGCCTCATCCCATTCCTGGGCCCCCAGGCGCTGTCTCCAAAAATCCGGATGATTTACGCCCGTACCAAAAACCACGGTATGCCGGCACAACTCAAAACATCGCCTGGTATGCATTGCGTTGCTTCGTTTCCCGGCAATCATCGTGCCGCCTGCCAACACCGCATTCTTTATTTCAGGAAGAACCTTGAAAGACCAGGACCAGCAGCCCTTGGGGTAATCCACCAGAGAAAATGGAGCAAAATACTGCTGCATGGCCGCATACAGCGCTTCGTCCCCGAGATTCTGATGACCATTCCATCCCGACACATACGCCAAATGAGGCTTATTGCCGAAGTAATATTGTCGCAAAAAACGCCAGCTATTTAGCAACGACTTGGCTTTCATTATCATCTCCCGGGACTTACTTGAACAGATACTTGATTGCAATCCTCTGCTTTTCAAGATGATAAAAGCAAAACCATCCCAGCCGCACCCCCAACAGCATTTTCAAAACTTTCAGCATCTTTGAGTTTGCATAATAGCGGTAATCATACTTAAACTGAAAATACTGATTGGCCTTATATCTTAATTCCAGAGCAGACAGGGCTTTTTGTTTTTTGGTTCGTCCTGACCAAAAACCTGTTTCGGTAATATGATATACCGAGAGCACTTCATCTAAATAACACAAGTCTCCATGAGTTAAATACAGAAGGAGCAGATGAGAATCCAAAACCATAAAATTCGGCAGCGTGGAAAAATCGATGATATTGCGATACACACGGGATGACGGATGGATAGGTATCTTATCATGAATCGTATATCGCTCCTTGATTTCATATTTCGCTTTATCTACAATATACCACTCCTTTTGATGAATCATATCTCTGCACAATACATTATGCCCACAGATGCTGCAATCGGGATGCTGCTCCAGCAAATTCACCTGTTTTTGCAGCTTGTCTTCTCCACACCAGTAATCATCTCCCTCCAAAAATGCAAAATAGGGGGTGCGTACCCGCATCAATCCCTGTTTAAAATTTTCCATCACTCCCAGATTCCGGGGGTTCAGAAAAAGTTCTATTTGATCAGGGTATTTTTCTTTATACTGCCGGCAAATTGCCGGGGTCTGATCTGTGGAACAATCTTCCAACACATGAACCACATACGGAAAGCGGGTCTTCTGTGCTAAAATAGACTCAATCGCACGGCCAATGGTTTGTTCATGATTATAGGTTAGTAATAGGACTGTCAGTAATTCCATAACTATTTTGTCGCCTCGATAACCGTGGAATCTGCACGACGTTCCGCATTCAATAACTCAGGATGACGACTGGAACGAACATCACACTGGATAATTGCGTCCGGACTAAAACCGGCTTCCACCAGCCGTCTTTTCATCTCCGGCGCAGTGTACATATAAAGATGCCCTCCTCCTTCCCGGATGCAGGTATTCAGCATATAACATCCTGATGGAAACCATTCCGCCTTGGCCAGTCGGACCCATTCCATATTTCTCCAGGTATCATCCTGATAGGCCTTGATCAACGTATCCAAATCTGGAAACGCCGTTCGCAACACCCCCATCGGCTTCAGGACACGATAGCATTCTTTCATAAAGGCAAGCCCATCTTCATAAGACAGATGTTCAATAAAATGCTCATTGAAGATGTAGTCCACAGAACTATCCGGAAATGGAATCCCCTTGCGAACATCCACACGCATATCTCTTTGGGCATGGCGATCATAGTCCATATTGATCCACCCGTCTTTATGATTGGCCCCGCACCCAATATGAAGCTTTACGGGTACTTTTCTGGCATTGCATGCTTTGAGAAAAGAGACCGCTTTTCGTTTGGCTCCGAATAAATCCATGGTTAATTCCTGATTGCTTTGATAATGTTGACGATGTGACGAGCCGTTTTTTCTCCCAGGTCGCCGTAAAAAGGCAAACAGAGCACTTCCTGTTTAACTTGATTGGCGTTTGGCAAATATTCAGGCCGGGAAGACGGAAGATCTTTATAAGGCTCGTATTCTGAACATAAAGGATAAAAATATTTTCGGGAATAAACATTATACTGTTTGAGACGATCATAGAGTTCGTTTCTTGAACACCCAAACAGCCGCTCATTAATTCGAATCACATAATATTGGAGAGAATCGGTAACCCCCTCGGGCATTTTAACAATCGTGATTCCTTCGATCCGGTCTAATTCCGCATCATAAATCGCTCGTATCCGGAGACGTTTTTCTTTTTCTTTTTGGAATAAATTCAGATTTAAAAGACCTATCGCGGCCTGAATTTCGTTCATCTTGCCATTGAGCCCGACATCCACCACTTCGTCTTCGTTTTTGATCCCGAAGTTTCTCAGGTAATAGATTTTGTTCTTATAGCAGGGTTCCGAGTATGCAAGACAGCCGCCCTCAATGGTATTATACAACTTTGTAGCATGAAAACTAAACATGCTGATATGTCCAAAATGACTGATGGGTTTGCCAGAGACTTCGGTTGTAAATGCATGAGCGGCATCATAGATTATTTTTAGATTATGACGATCTGCAATTTGCTGGATTTTCACCACGTCACAGGGAATACCATACACATGAACCCCCAGGATGGCTGAGGTATTCGGTGTAATGGCTTTTTCTATGGATTCCGGATCCAACGTCATAGATACCGGATGAATATCGCAAAATACGGGTGTAAGCCGATTCCAGGTAATGCAGTGCGGTGTCGCCGGAAATGTAAACGGCGTGGTAATCACCTCACTGCCGACCGGCAGATCCAATGCTCGCAATGCAGCAAGCAGGGCAATCGCTCCATTGTTAAACAGCGATATCCCTCCTGCATCCAGCAGAATTCTCAATTTCGTCTCCAATTCTCCATGAAAAGTCCCGTGATTTGT
>NZ_JBOGCL010000026.1:0-12636 GCF_050689095.1 Anaeroglomus insulsum | reverse complement strand
AGGTTATGAAATGGCTTCTAAGAACTCAAGAACCTAAGAAAGAAAGTACGGGGTTGGTGGTTATTTATCGATAGATTCGCACGACATCGTCGCCGGGTTTTTGGCGGTCATTGGAATCACGCTCCTGGCCGCCGTTATCGATTCCATCCTCGCCGACGCTCCAGACCCGATATCCCGGATCATCCTGTCTGTATTTTAATGGCCTGCCGTCAAAGGGATCCACATACACCTCCGGCAGATACGCCGGCACCAAATCCTCCAGTGTCTCGGGCAGCTTCTTTTCCGCCAGCCGGTACCGCTCTATCGCCAGCACTGTAATGATCCTGTCAATGCCGCTGCGAACGCGAAGATTAATTTTATACACCTTGCTTAGTGCAGGCGTCCCAATTTTGGTCATAAAATACAGAAAATTCAGCCCCTCCAGCTCCTGTTCAATCGCCTGGGCACGCGGCAATCGCTGGCCGACCGGCAGCTCATCCAGGGCCATCAATTTCTGTATTGATTCAATAGACCGCAGGATATTGCGTTCAAACAATCCCGACATCCGAAACAGGCGGGTTTGGACTGTATTGGCCATGGCCATGCCTGGATTATAGGGATTGGCATAATATTCAAGCTGATAGCAAATCTCGCCGGCAAGTGCGGATTTATACCCCAGTTGTCGCTGAAGCGTAGAAAATTGATCCTGTAAATCCTGTAACTGCTCCGCTGAAAACGACGTATATTTTAGACAATCCTCTGTAGTCCCCGTACACATGGCGGCAATCGCAATTTGAACCAGACGATCAATCAAAAAAGGCTCGTGTGACAGGGACTCGCTTAAATGAATACACTCTTTAAGATGATCATAAGCCTGCTGGCTTTGTCCCTGCTGGGCATAATAGAGAGCTGCAATACCCTGCGATTGAGCCGCTTTTTTGATACCAGTCAAAACATCGGACTGGAGAATAGTACCACTCGAAGAAAAATCCCGTGGATAGGCACAATCCGGAATCTGCCCGGCCTGATGCAGCAGGTCGTACATCGCTCGGTTGGCCTCGATGAATTCCTTTGCCGCATCCATTTCTTCCTGCGGATAGGGGTCATTCCCTTCGGGGTTTGGACGATTGCCCATGATCGGCAGCAGGTTTTGTTTATTCTGATCCGCAAACGGCCGGTATGCCGCAAACGCCTTCAAGTACACATCCGCCGCATTGGGCGTTCCTTCCGGCAGCTTATGCCGGGCCTCCAGCTCCGCAAAGCTGGTCGGCAGCCCCTGAGCCTTCAATTCGGCAATCTTTCGCTCCAGCTCCGACCGCCCGGCCAGAATATACAGCACCAGCACCCCGACGACCACCGCCAATACCACTGCAAGGCCAATAAACCACCCCTTCAACTCCCGCAGCTTCTGATGTTTATGTGTCTGCTGCATACGATCTCCTTTTTTTGTATTGATGACCTTTAGGGGGCTGTTGTCTTTCTGTGGTTTGTTATCTAAACGCCCACAGCCTGAGTCCGTCAGACTGTGCCAGCCGTTTCAGACTGTAGTACCCGTCGCATTACGTACATCGGATTTCATTCTGGTATACTTGTATCCCTGTATCCCTGTATCCTTTATTCATTCCGCTTCCACGCATCGTCCCTGGGCCCACTCATAGAGTGCCAGCATCTTTTCACGCATGGTTACCGACAGCGGGGGTGAGTTCTTGAGCGCTGTGACAATCATCTCGGTTGTAAGCTCGGTCTTGCTGCTGTAGCACTCGTGCAGCGCCGACAGGACGGCCTGTTCGATTTCGGCTCCGCTGTAGCCTTCCGATGCCTGCGACAATGCATCCAAGTCGAACTGCTCGACATTCTGCTTGCGTTTGGTCAGGTGAATCCGGAAGATTTCCTTGCGGGCTTCGGACCCGGGCAGCCCCACGAAGAAAATCTCGTCAAACCGTCCCTTGCGCAGCAGCTCCGGCGGCAGCGCCTCGATATCATTGGCCGTCGCCACCACAAACACCGATTCGCGATGCTCCTGCATCCAGGTCAGCAGGGTCCCGAACATCCGTTTGCTCAGGCCGCCGTCAGTGCTCTGGCTGGCCGCCGAGGCAAAGCCCTTTTCAATCTCGTCGATCCACAAAATCGCCGGGGCCATGGCCTCGGTCTGCTTGAGGGCCTGCCGCAGATTCTTTTCGGACTGGCCTACATAGCTGTTGAACAGGGCACTGGGGTCCATCCGGTACAGCGGCTGCTGCCAGGCGGTGGCAATTGCCTTGGCACACAGGCTTTTGCCGGCGCCCTGTACCCCCAGAATCAGCACGCCGCGCGGAGGTGTGATTCCGAACTGGGCGGCCTCGTCCCGAAACGCATTTTGCCGCAGAGTCAGCCATCGCTTGAGGTTTGTCATGCCGCCGATTTCGTCCATATCAAGGGGGGCCTCAACATATTCGAGCAGGCCATCGGAGCGGATCATCATCCGTTTGCCGGCGATGATCTTGTTGACGTCTTTGTCGTTGAATTTCTTATCGACTGACACGGCGTCGTATATCAACTGGCGGGCCTGCCGCAGCGACAATCCCCGCAGATTGCGGATAATGGCGGCCAGGCCGTTTTTGGTGATGCCGATTTGGAGGGGGGTCTTGTCGTGGATTTCCCGCAGCGTCGTGCGGATGAGGTTGTCCAGCTCCTTTTCTCCCGGCAGCGACAGCTCGAATTCCCGTGCGTAGGATTTGATTACTGCCGGCAGGACATCGTCGCTATCGACCAGGACCAGGATATTGTTGTGAAAGCAGGTGGTATGAATGGTATCGCGCAGCATCCGCAGGGTGGTATTGACGCTCAGGAATTTGCCCAAATCCAGCGCCACACAGACGGTTCGGGGCGGCATCCGGCAGAAGGCTTCCAGGCCCTGCTCAGGTGTTTTTTGTTCCTGCTCGCCGAACGTGGGCAGCACCGGGAAAAAGCCGTCGCGGATCCCTCGTCCGACCGACCAGATCTGCATTTTGTATTCGAGCTTCTCGGCTGCGCGGCGAATCACGTCCAGCGCCTCGTATTCCTCATGGGTGACGATGGAAATACAACTGTATCCCTGCCGGAGTATCTCGATAAAACGACTCACATCATCCATCGTTTCGCTCCAGATTACAATATTCTCCTTAAACCTATTAGTGTAGCTTTAATTTTGCCTCTGGACAAGCCTTATCTGATATTTTTTATGCTCAGGCTTAGCAGAAGTATGTTTATATATAATCGGATAAAAAAGAGGGTTTTCACAAAAAAAGACTGGTTTTTGCCGTGTTAAATCGATATACTATTGCGCTTTCCGTAGGTCCTATTTAATGGTATGCGGTCTATCCGCATGCTGTGGAAAGGTTACAAAAATGAAAGTGCTCGTAATTAACGCGGGAAGCAGTTCCATCAAGTATCAATTGTTTGATATGCCCGCCGGTGAGGTCCCTGCCAAAGGCATGATTGAACGCATCGGCGAGGCGCAGTCTCAACTGACTCACAAGTACAACGGCAAGACGTACTCTGCAGCCGTTACCGCTAAAGACCACGAACAGGGCATGCAGGTCATCCTGAAGACCCTGACAGACCCGGCGATTGGTGTGGTCAAAAAGGTCTCCGAAATCCATGCTGTCGGCCATCGTGTCGTCCATGGCGGCGAAGAATTCACCGGCTCGGTCATTATTTCTGAGCAGGTTATCGGTTCGATTGAACGTTTTGCCGACCTGGCCCCGCTGCATAATCCGCCGAATCTGACCGGCATCCGTGCGGCGATGCACGCGTTGCCCGATGCGGTGCAGGTTGCCTGCTTCGATACGGCGTTCCATACCTCCATTCCGGCGGTGGCCTATATCTACGGCCTGCCGTATGATATCTACGAGACCTACCGTGTCCGCCGGTATGGTTTCCATGGTACCAGCCATCGGTATGTGGCCTGGCGGTGTGCTGCCCTGATGAATGTCGATAAGACCCGACTCAATATAATCACCTGTCACCTTGGCAACGGCTGTTCTATCACCGCTGTGAAAGAGGGCAAAAGCGTTGATACCTCGATGGGGCTGACGCCGCTGGAAGGCGTTGTGATGGGGACCCGCTGCGGTGACATTGATCCGGCTATTCTGTTCTATCTGGCCGACAAGGGTTACGATATCAAGAAGCTCAATACGATGTGCAACAAGCAGAGCGGCCTGCTGGGTATTTCCGGCGCGTCCAATGATATGCGCAACCTGCTTGAACTCCGATCGCAGGGGCATGAGCGGGCCAGGCTGGCGATAGACATTTTTAATTATCGCATCAAAAAATACATTGGCAGCTATACGGCGGTGCTGGGCCGGCTGGATGCGGTCGTGTTTACCGGCGGTATTGGCGAAAACAACGCTTTTATCCGCAAGGAAGTCTGTTCCGGCCAGAGTCAGATCGGCATTGACATCTGCGACACACGCAATGAGGCCAGAGAACCGAAAGAACGCCTTATCAGCAGCGACACCAGCCGTGTCAGCGTCTTTGTTATCCCAACCGATGAAGAACGTGCTATCGCCGGGGATACCTACGAGCTGGCTAAATAGGGTGCAGGACGATCAGATGTGATACGATGGGCGGACCGAAGTGTCCGCTCTTTTTTTTGGCTGCTTGTAATGTAGCCTCTGACACTGGGGCCAGGTCGGTGATGACCAGCGTGCCGGATATCAAAATTGCCCCGATGGTTTGGCGGAGAAAACGTTGCCGGGGACGATCGGTATGCCCCATCATTGGAGTCAAAAATACAGAAAGTAGATTTCGGGTCTTGCATAAAATATAATCCTGTCGTAACATTTTTTTACCTCCTTGTGTTTGTTGAAGTTATGTTCGTCGAAAAGCATATTTTACAGGCACAAGGAGGGTTTTCCAGCCCCCCCGTTAAAACGGGTAATCGCGTGAAATTCAAACTTGCCAGCGTTGTGTTTCATACGTACAATCTGTTCAAAATAGCTATAGGGTTTATAATGCATTCGAAGGCCCTCTGTTGTAAAGGAGTTACTTTGGCGAGCAACACCTTACACGAGGGTCTTTTTAATTCAAGTTTTTTTGTCGGACAATCTGGACATAGAATGTCTCCGGCTGGGGGTACCCCCAGCCCACATCTTCTTTAGTTCTTGGTAACGCTTCATCGTCATACAGCGTATCCGTCTAAGGGGGATACGATGTTCCCTGTCTATCCCAAAATATTCTTGACACTACCTTGAAATATGGTTAACGTAGATATAATGATTAATTTATGAGGGAGATAAATTTGGGTGTAAAATAGGAGATTAATAATACCTCTCCAAGTAATTCTCTCCGTAAAGGGTACAGGAAAATCGAAACGGGGTATCGATTGAGCGGGGTAAGGAAAACGAATTTCCACATCATGGCCAAACCAGCAGGGCCAGCCTGCAATCTTGGCTGTACTTACTGTTATTATCTTCACAAAAAGCAGTTGTTTCCCGATGATGAATCGTGGCGGATGTCGAATACAACACTGGAACGGTTTATCCGCCAGTACATTCAGTGCCAGCCCGGCCCGGTGATCAATTTTTCCTGGCAGGGAGGGGAGCCAACTCTTTTGGATATCGGTTTTTTTCAGAAAGCATTTCATTTCCAGAAGTTGTATTGCCCGCCTACCAAGCAAATTATCAACGATTTTCAGACCAACGGGATGCTGCTGAATGACCAGTGGTGCCGTTTCTTCCGCGAAAACTATGTTTTGGTTGGACTCAGCATTGATGGTCCGGCCGACCTGCATAATTATTATCGCAAGGACCGTAAAGGACAACCGACTTTTGACAAAGTAGTTCGAGCAGTCCATTTATTAAAAAAACACGGAGTCGAATTTAACATATTGACGGTTCTGAATAACCAAAATGCAAAGCATCCGCTTCGTGTCTATCGGTATTTCAGAGATGAATTAAATGTTCAGTACCTGCAGTTTATTCCCTGTGTGGAACCAAGAGTGTACACCACAATTGCTCCGCAGGAATGGGACAAGGCCTGCATGCCGAATTTCGGGGAAATGCGGGCAAGGCCGGGATTTCCAGATTCAGTTGTGACAGAGTGGTCAGTTGATCCGGACGATTATGGGAACTTTTTAATAACAGTCTTTGATGAATGGGTTCGTCGGGATGTGGGTAAAGTATTCATTGGGACGTTTGATACTCTGCTGGGGTTGTGGATGGGATTACCCTCATCATCCTGCTATTTTTCTGATATTTGCGGCAAAGCTCTTGCCATAGAACACGACGGCGGGGTGTACAGTTGCGATCACTACGTCTATCCAGCATATTATCTGGGTAATATTCGTGAAAAAACACTGGATCAGATGGTAATGTCGGAAAAACAGATACAATTTGGCCTTAATAAAGAAGATACATTGCCGCAATATTGCAAACAATGCTCTGTTCAGTTTGCCTGCCATGGGGAATGTCCCAAACATCGGTTTGTCTATGCGCCGGATGGTGAATTCGGCCTGAATTATCTCTGTTCCGGCCTCAGGAAATTCCTGCAGCATATCGATCCTTGGATGCGATGCATGGTCGGTGAAATCCGAGCCGGCCGAACGGCAGATGTCGTGATGAAATATGCCAATCCAGCATAGGGGTTATGCTTGAACTATAAAATATAGATTGGAAAAATGGTAAAAAATGGAAAGGAGTGTATGACATGAAGTGGCTTAGGGAAATGGGGCGTATAGTTGGAAATGCAAAAAAAATGACGGTGGGGTTTTTGGCCGGAACCGCCGCGGTCAACACCTTGCCATCTTCACAGGCAAAAGCGGCAACATCTGAACATCCCAATATTGTGTTTATCCTGGTTGATGACCTGGGGTGGACGGATATTAATTGCCGACAAGTAAATGATAACCTTGAATATGTTACTGATCAATCCGGTAATCAAGTCAATCCGACCTCGGCAGAACAATATGACAGTCCATTTTATAAAACACCTAATATCGCTAGGCTTCGTGAACAATCCATGCGGTTTACCAATGCCCATACGGCCTGTCCGTTCTGCAAAGCGACACGTGTCAGCATTATGACAGGGAAATATCCTATAAGGGCAGGTTTGCCGGATAATGATCCAATTTCAAATGGTAAAATGTTATCGCTGGCAGAGACCACGATTGCTGAGGCATTGGATAATCATGGTGTGGATTATAATTCGGCATTTATTGGTAAATGGCATTTAACAACTAAAAATGCGAAGCCTTTTTCTGTAACATATAATCCCGAAAAGCAGGGTTTTGAATTAAATATTGCCGGATCATGGAGGGCTTGCCCTATATATCAGAACCTTCACAACAGCAGCTTTTGGTGGGGTGGGGATGGCTATGTATCAACTTTAGGATTAAATATAGATTTAAATGATCCAAATATTCCGAATGAGGCAGACGAGTATTCAGGATATGGTCTGCCGCCGGGATTGCTATCGAAACATGCGAAATTCATAGGAAATGACACTTATGATCCTAATGAAGATGAATATCTCACCGACAGATTGACCTGGGAAGCCGTGGAATTTATTAATAACGCCCACAGCCAGGGGCGTCCATTCTTTTTATTCCTGTCTCACTATGGCGTTCATACCCCTTTACAGGCAAAGCGGCAGTTGTTTGACAATTATAACACCGGCGATTATCATACTCCGCTTGCTCATTGGAGATTTGATCAGCGAGCTGTTTCCGATGGAGGCTGGAATCTAGCTTTTAATAGTACTAACTGGATTAGATACTCTGAACATGAATATGATGGGACATTTAAATATCCGAACGGGAATAGCTTTCCTACTATTATGCCAAGTGCTGGTATTTTTAACGAGTGCATTGACTTCTCAGGGGATCTTTATTTTGAAGTCGATGGGGGGAGTTCATCAAATAAAGCTGATTATGCCTTTCAAGGAATAGAAGGAAGTGGATCGCGGACCTGTTCGTTTTGGATGAGAAAAAGAAACAATAATGAGAATGAGCTTTCGGGGCCAATTATCGGGTGGGGGACGGATAATAACAAATGGGTCATTTCAGTAGAAAGCAATGAAATTAAAGTCGATACAGGTTCAGGTAATATTTCGACAACTGGGGCTTTGCTAACCAGTCCGGGAGAAAATGATTATTGGCATCACGTAGCGGTGGTGTATAATGGAACAGAGATTGAAATCTATGTGGATGGTACTCAGAACATATCGCAAGCCGTTGCTGTCAACACTGTATTAGATGACAATGTTCGAATTGGAAAATGGGACACCTCTTATTTTAAGGGCCAGTTAGACGAAGTGTCTATTTACAATACATCCCTTACTGGCACAGAAATAGCAAGATTGGCCGATCCCAGTTACCCACCTCATAACAATGGTACTTATGCGGCTATGATTGAAAGTGTTGATGAAAGTGTGGGAGAAATTCGTAAGGCCCTGGATGATCCAGATGGAGATGGAAATACATCTGACAGTATCAGCAACAATACGATTATTATCTTTTATTCGGACAATGGTGCAGAACCGGTGAGTTCCAATTTTCCGCTGAGAAATTACAAAACTACCATGTTTGAAGGAGGTTTGAGAGTTCCGCTTCTGATTTATTGGCCGGGTGTCACAACAGAAAAAGATGTTCAGGACCTGGTGTCTAATGTTCCAGTATCCAGTATTGACATCCTGCCGACGATTGTCCAGATGGCTTATCCGGATGTGGATCCAGATCGGCATTATATCCTGGATGGAAAGAGTCTCTGCGGATTGTTAAAAGGAACAACAAATGATATACCTCGCAAGGATAATGCCTTATTCTTCAGTTCGGAATCTTGGGATTTCGTATCTTATTTCGAGAAATTAAGTGTTTTAGGAACAGGTTATAATGAGAGTATTGATGGAAATACGTATGATAGCTATGATTATAAATACATTACAGGTACTGGTTTGTACAAGATTCACGAGACAAATAATGAAGACGGAAAAGTATTAGTCAAAAATCCGGAAGATTCTTGTAATGCAGAATCCAGCATTATCCAAGCCATGTCAAACAAAATAATGGCTTGGGAGCAAAAGCTAAAAGTACAAGCTGGTAATGCGAGTTACAATACTATTAACGCTGCCATTACTGCCTTAACTTCTGGTGGGACGATTGTCTTGCCTTGCAGAAGTTTCCATGAAAATATTTCGGTTAATATTGGCTCGAATACTAACCTGACAATTGAATCAGAGGATCCGGATGACCCGAAGACAGTTGCCAGTACCATCATTGACGGCAGCTATCTGGGATCTGTAATTGCCATAAATAGTGGGACCGTAACCATTGAAGGCGTTACGATCACCAATGGTCACGCTGCCAATGGTGGAGGTGTTAATGTTACTGGAGGCACCGTAACACTTTCCAAATGTCGGATTATTGGTAATGTAGCCAATAATTATGGCGGTGGTGTCTATGGCAGTAATGTCAAGCTGCTGAATTGTACCATTGAAAACAATACTGCAGGCATCAACGGTGGTGGAGTGTATGGCATTGACGGCGGTGGCCAGATAACAAATTGTGTAATTGCCAATAACATCGCCCAGAACGGCGGCGGCATCAGCAGCTGCTCCGGAACCATTCGCAATTGTACAATAGTGTATAATTATGCAATAGGTAATGGCGGCGGTGCCTATTCTTGTACACTAACAAGCCCCAATGTTTTTAAGAATTGTATCGTCTGGGGTAATATGCCGAATCAGTTATCGACAGAATGTACAACCCCCACAGATAGCCATATTCAGGGTGATCCATTGTTTATCTGCTCACCTAAAGCTGTTGCAGTGAGTGAATACGGAACATTACCTGAGAATATTATCAATTCTGCTTCCTCATTTAGCGCCTTTGCCTGGGTGCGGTTTGATAATAATTATGATAATCCAAATAATCAGGGCATTTTGCAACAGGCTAATGATAGTCAACAACGTGTAGGACGCACATGGTTGTACCGCACAGGTAACAAGCTGGGGTGCTATTTTGGTGGTGGGCCACTGGAATCCACCCAGACGCCGTTTGCCATAACAGGCCAATGGCATCATATTGGAATTACCTATGATAGCCAGATACACAAAGTGACAATGTATGTAGATGGTACTTTTTCGTGTTCTGTTTATCGCACTGCAGAAGAATGTACCGGCCCATTCTATATTGGACGCCAGAAAACAGGTAATTACTGGGATGGTGTCATAGATGATGTGCGTATCTATAATCGGATTTTGAGTAATGTAGAAATAAACGATTTATATAATCATAAATCCGTTTCTGATAATTTAATTGCTCATTGGAATTTTAATCGGGACTTGTCAGTTATCAATCTTCAAAACACAGACAACTTTGATCCTAATGATATCATTGAGTACGACAACGATGGTATAAAACGTTGGGTTCAAGTCGTTGGTACAAATTGGATCCAAATTGTCCCCGCATTAACCTATCCGGCAGAACCTGGAAAACTCATAACCAACTGGGGGCCAGTGTCAAATTGTCCTGATGTCATCAAGGAAGATTACCATTTGTGTCCCAACTCTCCGTGTATTGATGCGGGTGATTCTACTGACATAGAATTGAATGAAAAAGATATAGATGGCGAGAGTCGAATTATTGATAGTACAGGTATTCCTGGTGTTCTGGTAGATATAGGTGCCGATGAATATAATCGGCTAATTGGACATTGGAAGCTGGATGGCAATGCTGAAGATGCCTCGCTCAATAGGTACCATGGTACAATTTGTGGAAATCCTGTCTGGGGAGATGGGATGGTAGGTCAGGCTGTTGTTCTGGATGGTGTAGATGATTATATTCAGATAACAGGATACAAAGGGATTCCTGGCACAGCATCCCGTACCTGCTCGGCCTGGATCAAGGCTGAGGATGATGGCAGCATCCTATTAAGATCAATTGTCAGTTGGGGCGAAGGTTCTCCTGGTGCGACGTGGAATTTCTGTATCTCAAATGATACCAATAATGGAGTCTATGGCGCACTTCGACTTGCAGCCTATAATGCCTATGTAATCGGCAGTACGCCTGTTAATGATAACATATGGCATCATGTGGCCGTCGTGTTTGAAAATGATGGGACGCCTAAAGTCAGCGACATCCGCTTATATGTAGATGGAAAACGTGAAATAATAAGCAAAGCAGTTCCAGCAGTACTGAATACAGCCTGTGCTGATGATGTTAAAATTGGCTTGAACGGGACTGCATGGTACTATAAAGGAGCCATTGATGATGTCCGGATTTATGACCGAGCCTTAACAGATCAGGAAATCGAAGAAATGGTTTTGCTTGGTTACTGGAAGCTGGATGGCAATGCTGATGATGCCTCGGTTTATCAGCATGATAATTGCTTCATACAGAATCCTGATTGGATAAATGGATATATCAATCAGTCAGTAGATTTGAATGGCACGAATTATATTGATCTTGATGACACGATGAAGCTCAATCCCGCTACAACTTCATTTAGTGCCTTTGCCTGGGTGCGACTCGATGTTAAGAATCCCTCAGTATCTCAGGGGATCTTGCAGCAACTAGGTGACGATGCAAATAATATGGGGCGTACATGGTTATATCGAACTACAGATGACAGATTAGGCTGTTATCTTGGTGGCAGTCCGCTGGAATCAGACCAAAAACCATTTGATATAGCACAGCAGTGGCATCATGTCGGGATTACTTATAATAGGCTGACCAATGCAGCAACATTATATGTGGATGGAATATATGCGAATTCTGCTACGCGTAATGCCGAAGCCTGTACGAAACCATTTTATGTGGGACGTCAGAAAACGGGTAACTACTGGGACGGTGCTATCGATGATGTACGGATTTATGGGCGTGTGTTATCTGCCCAGGAAGTCAAAGAACTGGCGGGAGATGTGATGGTTGGCTATTGGACACTGGATAATAGTGCTGATGATTCAACCCCCAATGCATACGATGGAACATTGTGTAATTTCCCGACCGATGGTTCTCAATGGCAAACAGGTAATGTAAATGGTGCTCTTGTTTTCGACGGTCAAGATTATGTATCGTTGCCGCATATAATTAATCCTGCCGCGACTTCATTTAGTGCTTTTGCCTGGGTACGGCTCGATGTTAAGAATCCCTCTGTATCTCAGGGGATCTTGCAGCAACTAGGTGACGATGCAAATAATATGGGGCGTACATGGTTATATCGAACTACAGATGACAGATTAGGCTGTTATCTTGGTGGCAGTCCGCTGGAATCTGAGCAAATAATACCATTTGATATCACTCAGCAGTGGCATCATGTAGGAGTCACTTATAATAAACTGACCAATACTGCATCATTATATGTAGATGGAATATGTGCGAATTCCGCTACGCGTAATGCTGAAGCTTGTATGGAACCATTTTATCTTGGACGTCAGAAATCGGGTAACTACTGGAACGGTGCGATTGATGATGTCAGGATTTATGGACGAGTGTTGACTGCCAGTGAGATTAATGTATTGGCCGGACAGTAAATTCCATTATCAATTATCTATTTTGGTGGCGGGCGAATATATCGCTCGCCCTTTTTGTTATAATTTTTATGATTCTGATCTGCCCCCTTTTTTTGTACCAGTTGTTGTGAGAGTATAACCGACACACGGACTCTTATTTGGGCTGTTCAGCACGTCTGACAACCCGTA
>NZ_JBOGCL010000025.1:0-16251 GCF_050689095.1 Anaeroglomus insulsum | reverse complement strand
GTATGGCTATGAGTATCCAACATAACCATACGATCTTTTACTGGGAACTTGCTCCGTCCTTGATCCGGGAACCGTATCGGGAGACGGAACAAGCGGTCCCGGTGGCGGTCATCGGATCGCCCGGCGGCGAGGTGCGGTTCGAGTCCGTCCATCCGGAAATCGCCAGGGTCGAGAACGGTGTGCTGCGCTTCGGCGCGACACCCGGCGCGACCATCATCGTGGCCGAGGCGGTCCAGGACGAGGTGGTGTCATCCCGCAGATACATCCAGGTCGACGTGGAGAAGCCCAAAGCCGCGGCGGTGCTCGACTGGAGGTCATCCGGCTATGTGGAGCTTCTGCCGGACGGAACCTGGCATTTTTACTATTACACCGGCTGGTACGACGCTTCCGGCAGCAATATCCGCGTGACCGGGGAGCTTGCATCGGAGGTGACCCTGGACCGGGACTACCTCCTCCGCTTCGATGTCTGGGGCGAGATCGAGAGCGTGGACGGGCCTTACTTCGATACGCTGGAACTCTATGTGAACGGATGGTTCATAAGGAGCTTCAATCCCACCTACGACGTGAACGGCGCACCGCTCCAGCCATACCCTATCCCACGCAGGACCGAGACCATCGACCTTTCCCAGTTTGCAGGAAGCACGGTCACGTTGCGGTTTGTTTGGGACACGGGCGACGGCCAATACCAGAAGTTCGACGGCTGGTTCATCCAGAACATCGAACTCATACCCATCGGAGGCTGACGGAATATGGTAGTCGGAAACGGATACGGTTACGGGTACGGAGAGGAAGGTGGCGGGCCGATCATCGAGCAGACGAGTTCATCGGAATCCCACTATGAACTTATGGCGCTGGCGCGTCTGCTTGCGGCCGGTCTCGGCGTGACTGACGGCGAGGGTGATGAGCCCTATCTCCGACAGATTCGAGACAGCCTGGCCGAGATCAAAGGCATTCTGCAGCAGAGTCACGACGCCTCCGAAGCCCTGCGGGCGGAAGCTCAAACGGTACTGGAGGCGCACGCCGAGAGCGCGCAGCAATACATGCACGTCGTGGATCAACCCACGCCGCAGGACTTTGATCCCTTCGTCGCCATGCCGGCGGGCACCGCCGTGAGAGACCTTCCCGACGGAGGACGCATTTTCACACTGGCCGACGGCGTCATGGTTCGGGTGGGACCGGATGGAAGACTGACGGCCATCGGTATGGATGGCTCTGTGACCCTTCTCGAACCCGCGCGCGGCGGCGTGGTGACGCTCCCCGACGGCCGAGAGCTAATGCTCAGGCCCGAGGCGGTTCGGGTAACCCACGAGGCGGCCGGAATTGAGGGCCTTCCCCTGGATATCGATCCGATACAGACCGCGCAAGGGCGCTACCGCATCGAGCTGCCTGGCGGATACCGGCTGGACGTCTTTCAATTCGAGCGCACGGCCATGATCGGCAACCCCGCTGGCACCTCGGTGGTGCTCGGCATTTCCCGGATCGAAGGCGTGGGTGAGGATGTCGAGGTTCGTCTGGTACCCGGCGGGGCCAAGGGCTTTACGGCCATGGAAAGCGGTCACAAGGGCGTCATCGAGGCCGACGGCACGATCCATGTCGCCATGGCGAACGGCTTGGACTTGGTCATTCATTTCCCGGACGACGATGGCTCCAATGGAGACCCAGGTTCGGATAGCGTGCCCGGCTGCATCTGCGAGGAGCGTGACTGATGGCTTTGGATTTCCTCGGACGCGGGTTGAAGTTTCCCTTCCGCTTTCAGCGGCGGTCCGGGGGCGCACAGGTCTCTTCGGCCACCTCCACCGAACACGAACACATCCACGAGAGCATCATTCAGATTCTCGGCACCCGGCCTGGCGAACGCTTCATGCGCCCGGAATTCGGATCGAGGCTCAAGGACTTGGTGTTCGAGCCCAACGACGAGGTGTTGAAGGGGCTGATCCGCCATTACGTGATCGACGCCGTGAAGCGCTGGGAGAAACGGGTCGTCATCACCGGCGTCTCCTTCGACGGTTCCCCCGCGAACAAGGATCGCAATCTTCTTCCGGTCCGCATCGCCTATCGCGTCATCCAAAGCCAGGTGGAAGGCAACCTGGTCTATCCCTTCTACCGCGAACCGCGCCCATCCGCTCCGCCCCGACAGTTCCGCTCCGTCGCCGGTAAGTAACAAGCGGGTCCTCGTCCGGCTCGTCCGGCGGGACCACTTGTGACCGAACCGCAACGGACGAACGGAAATGGGCAGAGCAAGCATCGCTTACACGAACAAGGACTACGAGTCCATGCGCCGGGAATTGCTGGCGCGGGTGCCGCAGCTCACCGACCGCTGGACGGACTTCAACGCGTCCGACCTCGGCGTGGTGTTGCTGGAACTCTTCTGCGGCATCGGCGACATGCTGGCCTATTACCTCGACGCCCAGGCGGCGGAGGCCTTCCTGCCCACCGCCCGCCAGCGGCAGAACGTCATCAACCTCTGCAAGCTCATCAGCTACCGGCTCGACGGGCCGGTGGCCGCGACGACCGCTTTGAGATTTTCCCTGGCCGCGCCCCTCGACGCGGATCTGGTGATCCCGGCGGGAACGACGTGCAGGGCCCGTCTGGAAGAAAACGACATCGTGTTCGAGACGGCCGAAGACGCGACGATCCCTCGGAGTCGGACGAGCGTCGATACAGGCGCGCGCCAGGGAAAACGCAAGACCGAGACCTTTACGGCAGACGGGGACACGGGCGATCCGATCATTTTGGCCGGAAAGGAAATCGCTCACGGTTCGATCCGTGTGTGGGTGCAGGACCAGGAATGGACCGAGGTCTCCCACTTCCAGGAAAGCGGCTCCGACGCGCGCCACTTCATGGCGGAGACCGACGCGCTGGACATCACCCGGATCGTCTTCGGCGACGGATTGCGCGGAGCACTTCCCGACTCCGGCGCGGAAATCCGCGTCGAGTACCTCGAAACCCTCGGGGTCGAAGGCAACCTGGGTCCCAATCTCGTCACCGAGCTTCTCACGGCCATCTACCTCGACGGCGGTTTGGTTCCCCTCGCGGTTACCAACCCGGTCCCGGCCACCGGCGGAGCGGACCGCGAGACTCTGGAACACGCCCGCCGCCAGGCCCCGGCCGAGGTCCGCTCGCTCTGGAAGGCGGTCAGCAAGGAGGACTACCTCGCCCTGGCCGAAGGGTTTCCCGGCGTGGCCAAAGCCCAGGTACTCGACGTCAACGACTGCAAGAACATCCGCTACTACCAGGTCAACCTGGCCGTGGCCCCGGACGGCGGCGGTCCGCCGTCAGCGCTTCTCAAGCAGGACCTCGCCGAATACCTGGAATCGCGCAAGATCATCACCGTCGAGATCAACCTCTTCGATCCTGTCTACCGTCCCGTATCGATTGACGCGGAGGTGTTCGCCTATGCCGGCGAGGACCTCGACCTGGTCCGGAGCCGCGTCGAACAGACCTTGGCGGACTTCTTCGCCTTCGACCGCATGAGCTTCGGCGCGCCGGTCCACTACTCGGATCTGGTGGCGCTTCTGGACGGCGTGCGGGGCGTGAGCCACGTGCGCATGTACAGGCCGACCCAGGACGTCGACATCCACGCCGGTCAGATCGCGGCGCTCGGTCAGGTCAACCTCGACGTGCGGAGGGCGTCCTGATGTCCTCCTACTTCGAAAAGAAACTCATCGACCTGCTTCCGCCGCTCTACCGCGAACGGGATGAGTCCGGCGATCTCGATTCCTTTCTCAAGGTCCCGGCCGTGAGCCTGGACGAAATCAAGGTGCTGGCCGAGCGTTTCCCCGAGATCTTCGACGTCGGGCGTTGCGAGGAAAGGTTCTTGCCGTTTCTCGGCGGGATCGTCGGCCACCGTTTCGATCCCACCGTAAACGCGCCTGCCCAACGGCGTCTCATCCGCGAGGCCGTGGAGATTTACCGGCGCAAGGGCACCATCCCCGCCATCGGCCGCTCGCTCGGTGACATCGGGTGGGAGGGGCGCATCGAGGAGACTTTCCACAAGGCGCTGCGTCTGAACCGCCGTTCGGTTGTCGGACGGGCCAAACTGCCGGGGCTGATCTACAGCCTGGGCGTCTACCGCATCGACAGCGACAACCTCGTCCAGGGAGTCCGGGACGCGCTGCCCTTTCATCATCCCGCGGGCACGCGGGTTTTCTTCCTGCAGTGGCTCTACACGCTCCTGTCCATGGAGTCGGATTTCGAGGCGGTCATAAAGAAGGTCGTCGAGCGGGTGTGCCTCGGGCATCTGCACGAAACGTTCGTGGTCAACCACAATGCCCTGAACACGGGTTACCACCTCACCCGCAAGAACAAGACCTGGGGTTGGTGGCGGATCACCGACGGCACCACGCTCATGCAGGACATCGAGCGAGCCGCGGTGTGCGTCTCCCGCTGGCATGGCCGCTCGCCCCGGTTCCGCCTGAACACCGGCAACCTGAACGCCGAACGTCTGCCGAACCTGTGGATCAGTGAACGGCGTGCGGCGTTTTGCTGCGAGATCGAAACCAAGCCCGCGGTGGAACCGGGCGTCTCGTTCATCCGGCTGGCGGGCCAGGAACTGAATCGTTCGCGCCTGAATCGTTCCGCCCAGCCTTGCCGGATCAAGTTCCGCCAGAAAGACATGCTCTCGGAAGCCGTCCAGGATGCGCCCGACCTCACGGGAGACCGCCGCACGCACCGGTACGGGAAGCGGTCGCGGCTCTCCCATTGGTTCCGCGTCGGGCATTCGAGGCTCGGAAGGGACGACAAGGTCTCCGGCGCTGCCGTGGGCCGTCACCTTTTCATCACCGCTTACGCCGACGCTCAGTGGTCGGAGGTATCCGGCGCATGGGACGTCGTCGACCGCTGGCGCGCCCGCAGGCCCGGCTTTTCCCTGAACAACAAGGCGCTCAACATCGCCGAACTGACCGACGCCTATGTGACCGAGGCCCGCGCATCCTTCGAGATGGACGTGGACACGGGCATTCCGCGCAGAAAACGCGTGGAGACGCTCCTGCTCAACCGCCGCAGGCTGAATCACACAGGCTTGCTCCTGTCCGTGGACCGGACCCGGCCCATGCGGCTCGGCTCGATGCCGCTCAACGCCTCGGGCTTCCGCAAGTCGAAGCCCTGCCTCCGATGGCGCTACCGGCAGCGGGACGATCACGCCGAGGCGACCGCCGGTTTCGAGGCGGCGGCAAACCAATACACGGTCACGCAATGGCCGGCGGCATAGGAGAGATTGATGGCGATACATCTGTACGAAGACATCACATTGACCCAGAGGATATCCGAGGGCGACCTCGCAAATCCCGATGACGACACCTACAACGGCACGGACGGGGAAACGAAAGACAAGGAACTGTTCGTAGCCAACGAACAGACGATTCTCGCCGCTGCCCTGGCATCGGGGGCGACCTCACTGCAGCTTTCCGCGCCTCGCTTCACCGACGGCGAAATCATCATCGTCGACGACGAACAGATGCGCATCCTGAGCGGCGGCGGGACGACCGTCCTCGCGGTGGAACGCGGCTATGGCGGCACAATCCCGGCCGCCCATGATCCGGGTGCCGCGGTCTATTCCGGGTACGACTATACCGGGCTGGTGATCGAACCGGTGGATGTCGCCGGCGGCGACGAGTCGGATTGGTACGCGCTGGCCCTGACCCAGGCGGGTCTCGCCACCGCCGTCGGCGGCGCACCGCTCAACCTGGGCGATAAAGCCCACGACGTGACCCTCTCGTTCTGGCGTCGCTGTACGGTGCCGTCCGGAACGCCGGTACAAAACAAGACCGACCTCAAACTCCGGCTCACCGGTACGGAAAACCCGATCCTGTAGGAGGAACGTATGGCCTATCACAGCACATCCGGCACCGCTTCAAACATCGCGGATTTCCTCGTCCGCCTGAAAGATTTCCTCGTGGGAACGGTCGGCTGGACGCTTCGGGACGACCGCTCCGGCGACGCCGAGCCCAGTTACGTGCTGGCATCCACGGGAGAGAGCGGAGCCGAAGACATCTTCCTCCGGTTCGTCAACGACGCCGCAGCCGACCGAATCGCGGTCCGCGCCTACCTGTACTGGGATGCGGCGACACACGCGGGCGTGAAGGAGGCGTTCAACACCAGCTACACCTACATCAAGACCGTGGATGCTTCGGCATTCCTGTATTGGATTTACGCGGACATGGACCACGTCTTCATCGTGACCAAGATCGCGGCCGTCTATTACGCGCATTACTGCGGGCTCTTGAAGCGGTTCTGGTCCGGAGCCGTCGCCGTCACGCAGGCGGCCGCATTTCCGGGTTCAGGCGTCACACTGCAGGTCAACGACGCCTCCATCTTCAGGGTCGGGGGTTATTACCTGATCAAGGACAACGCGGGAATCGAACGCGTCCAGGTGACGGCGGTGGATACGGGCGCGTCCCCCAATACTGTCACTCTGACGAGCCTCGTCGCAGCCTATGCGCTCGGAGCGAAGATCGGCGAGGACCCGCAGCCGGTCGTCGTCGGCCACTACCAGTCCCCGGGCAGCTTCTACGCCCTCAACAAGTTCGACGGCTGGGCGAGTGCGACCGGTCAGGCCGGCACGTGCGGCGCGGCCCACGGCGGTTTTCAAACCGCCAGCAATCCCGACCAACGCCAGGGGCTCATCACCTTGTTTCCGTGGCTCGCGGCCCATACGACGGCGGCCTACAAGGAGCTGCGGGGCGAACTGATCGAGGTTTATGCCCACGGCGGAGGTGTTACGGACTCCGAAGATGTCCTCGATCTCGGCGGAGTCACCTACAAGATTTTCAACCTGTCCGGCCCGGGCTGGTGCGCGGTGAAGGAGTGATCCCATGGCGGTGAGGCAAGGTAACAAAAAGGAGATCGAGGCGAACGCCGGACGCCTGACGCCGATGTTCCGGGTGGTCCGGAACGTCGGCAAGGCGAACAGAATCACCGGGAGGCTGAGACGTGGCAATCCGTAGCGGAAAAACTCTCTCCGTCCGGGCCTTCGCAGGGTCCGTGGTTCCGATGAACCGCGCCCGGATGCCGGCCTTCCCGGCGGTCGTTTTCGAGGCCGTCGGCGCGGTATCCGAGACCCGGACAATCCGGCGCGACACGGACGCGGCCTTGAGGATCACGGCGGAGGTGGATGCCCCCGCCGACATCCAGGCCGTGATCATGCGGCCGGTCGAACGGCGGAGCGATACCCGCTGCGCGGTGTTCGCCGAGATCAAGCGGACGGCGGATTCGAAACAGCTTGTGGTGCGCGAGACAGCCCGTCAAGCGAAAGCGCGCCAGACCGTTTTCGCCGTGCTGATCCGCGAAGGCCACACAATACAGACCTGAAGGAGGAATACCAATGTCACTTGGACTCATCGTCAAAACGGGCCGCATTCTCACCGCGCGGCTGCTCATGGGCGATCCCATCGAGGGCATCACCCACTGCGCCATCGGCGAGGGCGACGCCACGTTCACCGATCCCGTCAATCCGCCCGCGCCGGATATCGACCAGACAGCGCTCAAGAACGAGCGGGCCCGCAAAAAGCAGTACAAGCGCACCTTTCTCAAGGAGGACCCGGAAGGGACGCTCATCGTCAACGGCATCCATTACATCGAAACCGCCGAGGAGACCCAGACCATCGGCGTCTTCTTCCGCTTCGAGGAAAACGAGGCCAACGGCATCACCATCCGGGAATACGGTTTCTTCGGAGGCGACGTGGCCTACATCGCCGGACTTCAGTCCGACTATGCGGCGAACGGCGTTCACCACCCGGACACCAACCCGACCGGTGAGGTGCTCGATCCCGGCTACCTCTACGAAGTGAAGAACATCCCCGACTTCAACAAGACCTCGGACACGCGCGTTGAGCTGGTCGGGGTCATCAAGATTTAGGAGGAAAGACCAATGTCCATTTCGCGCGATACGTTCGACCCGGCAAAGAACTACAAGCGGGTCCGCTACCACCAGGACCGGGACCTGCTCGACTCGGAGCTCAACGAGCAGCAGGACATCATCAACCAGGAGCGCAGGAAGCTCGCGGACATCCTCTTCAAGGAGGGGGCCATCGTCAGCGGCTTCGGCGTGACGGTCGCGGCCAATGTGCTTACCGTGGCCGAGGGGCTGGTCTACATCGACGGCTGCCTGGAGCGCGTGCCCGGAGCGGTGCTCACCTATGACCCGGCCAAGACGAGCGGCGCGGATTACGTCTATGTCGAGCTGCTCAAGTACAACTACGGCTACAACCAGGACGCCGTGCTCATCAACCCCGCCACCGGCGAACCCACCGCCGAGCGGGAGAAATGGGTTCTTTCCCTCAAGGATCACGACACGAGCGGCGAAGCCTTGCCCAACAACGTGACCCAGCGGAAGGTGGTCGCCCTCCACAAGTTCGACCGTGAGACCGGCGACGTGACGGCGACTGTCCGCGAGAAGTCGAACCTCTACCTCCAGGACCTGCTCGGGACGCTACCGGGAAGCCGCATCACGGTGGCGTCGATCACCGAGGACCAGCTCGCCTTCGCCGCCGCCGAGGGACTGAACTCGCTTCTCCAGAACCTGGCAGAGCGGACCTACGACCAGGCCGGCAGTTATCTGGTCAATGGACTCGACAGCTTCATCGGCGACAACGACGGCGAGAACGTCGAGGTGATCACCAACGCGGGCCGCGCTTACATCCAGGGCTTCCGCCTGCAGAAAGACATGCCCACCACGACACTGGTACCCAAGTCCACGGCCGTCAAGTCGGTCCGGGGTGAGCAGAAGACCTACGTGATCGGCACCCGGCGCTATGCGCTCAACAACACGCCCCTCAAGGAAACCACTCAGGTCGAGGCCATCGTCGAGATCGTCTCCAACATCACCCGCGGATCGGTGGGTGGCGGCGAGGACCTGCTCGTTCCCAATCCGGTGGTGGACATCCTCGAGGTGAGCCAGGGCGCGACAGTCTTTCAGGAAGGCGCGGACTGGCAGCAGTCCGGCAACTACTTGGACTGGCTGGGTTCGGGCAACGAGCCCGCCATCGGCACGACCTACACTGTCCGCTGGACCTATACCAAGCAGATGATCGAGGGGATTGATTACGTGGACGGAGGTTGGTTCGGACGCTCGGGCCATCCCGCAGCGGACGAGTATTTCTATCTGGTCACCGTTCAGAGCGCCACCGGCGAAACTCAGTACGATCCCGCCAAGATCGTTTCCCGCGAGACCCTGGCCGGGGAAATCAACCGCCTCTCCTGGCTGCCGGTCAGCGGAGCGACCGGATACCGCATTTACCGAGGCACGCAGAACACGGTCCGCGCTGATTTCCAGCGGCTCAAGGACGTCGCCTCCGGGGTCACGTCGTACATCGACGACGGCGTCGATGAGATCGTGGGCGGCAACCCGCCCGCCTCCAACACGAGCGGCCTGACCATGTCACCGGTGCAGGTCGAACCCGGCAACATTTCCATCATCAACTTGGGCCGCACCACCATCGGCGACGAGCCGGTGGGCGGCTCCAACTGCAGCATCGACTACGACTACTACGTCGGACGCAAGGACATCATCTACGCCACCACCCGCGAGATCAAACGGCTGGAAGGCGCTCCGGCGGATTGGCCGAAGTTGCCCATCGTTCCGGAAGGTACGCTCGGACTGTGCAGCGTCGATTGTCCGCCGAACTCGGTGGACCTGACGGTCTTCAATTTCGGGCTGACCCGCATCACCATGGACCAGATCCACGAGATCATTAAGGACGTCGAGGACCTCAAGTACAACGACGCCCAGTTCCAGATGAACAACGAGCTACAGAACCGGGACGCACAGACCAAGAAGGGTGTCTATTCCGACAACTTCTCGAACGACGCCCAGTCCGACATCTATCACAGCGAGTGGAGCGCCCGCATCGACCGGGTCCGCCGCTTCGCCGCACCGGCCAGGGCCGCCTCGGCCACCGTGCTCGCGGTAAATCCCACCGCCAGTAACGCATTGTTCAAGGGCAGCCTCGCGCTCCTCCCGGCCACGGAACGTGTGCTCATCGAACAGATCGACTGGTCCGAGGTCAAGAACATCAACCCTTATGCCGTGTTCGAGAAACCCGATGCGTCGGTGGAGATCACCCCGAACATCGGCAGGCGCGGCCAGACCGGGATCGCCGTGGTCGGGTCCAACTTTCAGTCCAACGCGAACAACGTGACCATCCGCTGCGACGGCCAGGTGGTGGCGTCGGGAGTCCATGCGGATACGGCAGGCCGCGTGACCGCATCCTTCGTCATTCCCGAGAACGTGCGCAACGGCAACCGCATCGTCGAAATGAATGACGGACTCTACTCCGCCCGGGCCAGCATTCAGATCAACGACCCGATGATCATCACCCGCATCGAACGCATCGTCGAGGAGCGCATCATCCGTGTGCCTGTGGTCCAGGTGGTCTGGCGCACTCAGATCGTCACCGTGCGCAGCGATCCTCTGGCGCAGACCTTCAGCTTCACTCAGGACAAGGTGGTCTCCAGCGTAGGGCTGTACTTCACCGCCAAGGACCCGTCCATCCCGGTCACGGTGCAGATTCGCGGCGTCACTACGGGTCTGCCCAACGGCATGATTTTCGCGGAAAAGGTCCTGGCCCCTGGCGACGTGAGCCTGAACGCCGAGACCAGGGTCGTCTTCGCCAATCCCTTCTACGCGCAGGCTGGAACCAGCTATGCGGTGGTGCTGCTCACCAACAGCACCAACTACCGCATGCGCGTTGCCACCCTGGGGCAACTGGGTCAAAACGGCGTGATCACCCGGCAGACCTATGTCGCCGGCGTGCTCCTGGAAAGCTCCAACGCCGAGACCTGGACTCCGCTCAACGGTTCCGATCTCACCATGAAAATCTACGGTTACGACTTCCAGTCCGCCGGTGAAGTTCGCTTCCAACCCATTACCGGCGTGCAGTTCAGCGATCTGAACCTTGACGAGTATTCCTCCAGTCCTGAAGGAACCGGCATCGCTTGGGAGTATTCCACCGACGGCGGTGTCATCTGGGACGCCATCGTGCCCGCAGAGGAGGAGCGGCTCCCCAACCTGGCAAGTCAAGTGCTGGTCCGGGCGCTTTTTTCCAGCAACGCCGTCAACAACTCTCCGGCCTTGATTTACAAGGACGTGAATCTCATCGGATATCTCAACAACACGACGGGGGCGTACCTGAACCGCGAGAACGAACTCACCCAGGGCGTTTCATCCACCAAGCTCTATGCCCAGATGAATATCCCCAGCGGGACCACCATCAACTGGTTCGCCTCCAACAACGGCGGGGCGACCTGGGAACCGATGTCTATCCAAACGACGAGGGAGATCGATCAGGAGTGGACGGAGTACACACTCACCAGGACCTTCTCCGATCCGAACGGAAACAAGGTCCGCTACAAGGCGGAGATGACCGGCAACAACCTGGTGTACCCGAGGATTCACACCCTCGGCGCGACGTTGAGCTGATCGGAGGGATGTCATGATCGTTCGAAGACAAGGCGGATTGACCGAGTTCATTCCGTCACCACAGGAAAAACGCGAGGGCGTCCTGCGGGATCACACCCTCGATCTGCTCGCCAATCTCGACGCCCGTATGCGGCGCATCGAGGAGCGACACGGCATCTCCCCGGACGCCGCGGAGGCGTTCGCCGGACTCATGGTCCGCATCAAGCGGGAGGAGATCGAGGCCGGGCGGATCAACCGGGAACTGATGGACGCCGGATACCTACATGAAGACCTGTCCGCCGCGGCGCTTGCGGCGCAGGCCGGGAGGAACCCACTATGAGCATCATTATCAAGAGCAACACCGATACGATTCTGGAACTGCCCGCGCTGACCGGTACGCTCGGGCCCGGAAAGACCTCCGTCGTTCAGGCGATGACCCCGGACCTGCTGCGCGCCGTGGACCTCGGCCTGCTGCTGGTCCCCTCCGGAGCGGAACCGCCCGAGGGGCTGCCGCCAGTCGTGTTCGACCACCGCTACCCGCACGTCCTGCCTCTTACGGCCGGGCGCGCTTACTATGTCCGCATTCTCCGGTCCCCGGGCGCTTTCCACGACGGAACCCGGCCCCGGAACTTCATCGCCTATTACGGCGACGGTGCGGGTACGACTTGCGCCTTCTCCGACGACGGGCTCATCTGGGACACGGAGAAAAAGGTCACCGGCATCGCGGCCAACGGCTATCACGTGGTCTGCGCGCTGGAGGCCGCTGACCGGCTGCGCATCCTCTACTGGAACCCGGACGTTCCCAACCAGCCCTATGCCATGGCCGGTCTGCGCACAGCGGTCTGTGATCCGTCGGTTGCCCCCGCCGCGTTCACGGGCGATACCCCGTGTTCCGGTGACCTGGTGACCGAGGGAAGCGTCCAGGTCTGGAACCGCGGTCATTACGGGCCATCATTTCTCTGGTACAACCCGCTGCCCACCTCGGTCGAAGGAAGACCGTTCACCTGGAGCTACGCCATGTATTTCATCGCCTCGACCGGCGGCAACGACAGCCTCGGCTTGGCCTGTTCCGACGATGCCGTCGAGTGGAAACTGATCGGAAACGGTCCGATCCTTTCCGGCCTGATCGACCCGCAGCCCTGGGAAGGCGCAAACGGCTACGTCTCCGCCGCCCACGTCGAGCGGCTTCCCGACGGGAGATGGTGGATGCTCTACTCCGGGGGCTCCGCGGGAAACGCCGGAATCGGCTATGCATGGTCCTGGGACCGTGTCCACTGGCGCAAGGCGGAGATCAACCCGGTGTTCAAAAACGGCAGCGGGCCGTTCCTCGAACGCTGCTACACGCCGAGTCTGGTCCGGGACGCCAACGGCTCGCTGCTCCTTTACCGCGCGGCCAAGGATGCGACCGCCTACCGCACCTTCGTTTCCCGTCTGCGGGCACCGGCCCTCGGATGGCGTGACCTGCTCGGACCGGACCGGCTCGGTCAGGGGCTCACTGCGCGGGAAGCTGTCCGGCGTGGCGTCGGCACCCAGGCCGAGCGTGACGCTGCCATCCCAGCCCCGTCCATGGGCGACGAGTGGTTCAACACCGACCTCGCGGGCGGCGGAAAGTGGGAGAAACACACCGGGACGATCTGGAAGCAGACCTGATTTCCGGAACACCTCACTTTTCTTCGGCTGCCGGGAAATCCCGTAATCCCGCGTGTTTCCGCAGGTTACGCTTCCATGTACATAACTCATTGGAATCAAAGGAGTTATGTGTCGAATTCGCCTTGCTTTCTGTTCGGAAAGAAGCCTGTATGTGTGTGAACAGAAGAGCCAATCCCTTGCCGGGAAAGGGCTTACAGAACGCAAGGAGAGACCATGGACTTACGCCGGATCAACTTCGGAATCGAGATCGAGACAGTCAAACGGACGCGCGAGCGGGTTGCCCAGGCGATCCAGTCGGTGGTGGGCGGCCAGGTCCGCCACATCGGCAGCCCGGGGAGTTTCGACCCCTGGGAGGTCACCGACGACCATGGACGGGTTTGGAAAGTGGTATCCGACGGCTCGCTCATCAATGTGCCGGTCCACCTGCGGGCCGAGGTGGTGAGCCCCGTCCTGTCCTACGAGGACATCCCCGTCCTCCAAGATGTCGTCCGGGCGCTGCGGGCCTGCGGAGCCAAGGTGGACGACCGTTGCGGCATCCACGTCCACGTCGACGCCACAGCCTTCGACGGCCGGACCCTCGCGAACCTCGCCAAGATCGTCTACAAACAGGAAGCGCTCATCCTCACCGCCCTGGGCGTGAACGAGACCCGCCGCCGCAACTACAGCAAACCGGTGAGCGACGATCTCATCGCGCAGATAGAGCGACGCCGTCCCAGGACCAGGGACCAGCTCAATCACATTTGGTACGGTTATCACAACCGGCAGCCCCAGCACTACGACAGCACCCGCTACCACGGGGTGAACCTGCACAACGTCTGGTACCGGGGTACGGTCGAGTTCCGCTGGTTCGAGGGAACCCTCCACGCGGGCAAGGTGAAAGCCTACGTCCAACTGGTCCTCGCCGTGGCAGCCAAGGCGCTGAACGGACGGGCAGCATCGAGCCGCAAGAGGTCCTTCGACCCGCAGAGCGCCCGGTACGACTTCCGGGTCTTCCTGCTCCACCTGGGTCTCATCGGCGACGAGTTCAAGACAGCGCGCAAGCATCTGATCGCCGCCCTGCCGGGAGACTCGGCCTTCAAACGCGGCAGGGTGAAACCAAACGAACAATCCGCCCCAAAGGTGGAACCCCTCACGGAGGCCGGGCCCGAAACCCGGCCTCCGGCATTTTCGGGGGACGAGACCGGCGGGACGCAAGGAGGCGCGTCATGAGAATGCTGATCCGAAACACCGCCATCAATGGGCAGCCGCTGGACGGCGACGGCGAGGTCTTCACCGGGGAGACGGTAACCGAGGTGGTTCAAGCCATGAAAGGGGCCACGCTCTTTTCCGACCAACGGGACATCGAGGACTACATCGACATGGTCCTGCGCAACGCCAAGATGCTGTCCGGTGTTGAGTTGGCGGTCCGGGGCGACACGGCAGAGGAAAAAGCCGCATCCTTTTTAGATGCATTGATCAAACACGGCCTTGCCGAGGTACAGGACGACAAGCCCGCGCGGATACCGATTCCTGCCATTGTCTGGCAGGGCATCGACGCGGTCCGACTCTCCGGGCAGACCAACATGCTCGACCGACCGGTCGTCGCCCGGCTGGCCGGGGAGCTCGGATGGTCCGACGCCGCGCGCTGGATCGCGGAGCACCCGAAGGAATATGCCGAGGGCGTCTTCCGCGGTTTTGTCGTCGACCCGCAGGGAGGGAAATCCTGATGTGCGGGCTCGCGGGCGTCATCTTCGGAAAAAAACGGCGGCGCGTCGAGGAGAGGGAGCACCTCGCCTGGCTCTTCACGCGCCTGCTGCTGCTGAGCGAGGAGCGTGGTCCACATGCCACCGGCGCGGCCTGGCTCGATGCCGACGGCGGCCACCGGCTCTTTAAACGCCCGGTGACGGCCGAGTGGTTTGTGATGGACAAAGCCTTCGCCGAACTCCTGGCTGGCTTAAACAACCGCGCCACGCTTCTGCTCGGCCATACCCGGTGGCGCACCCGAGGGGACGAACGGGTCAACAGCAACAACCACCCGATTCGAGCCGGGGAGGTGATCGGCACCCACAACGGCACCATTTACAACGCCGACTACCTGTTCCGGCGCTGGAAGATGCGGCGCTTCGCCGAGGTTGACAGCGAGATTCTGTTCCGCCTGGCCGCGAACGCCGCGCGGGACGGTGCCATGGATATCGAGCGGTTCAAGGCGCGCCTCCGGCGCTGCCGCGGGCAGATAACCGCCGTCATCGCCTGCCGGACCGATCCGGAAACCGTCATCGTGCTCAAGGGGAACCGGCCGTTGGAAATGCGGTGGCATCCCCGCTGCAAGGCGGTCCTCTACGCGTCGGACCCGGCGTACCTCGATGCCGTGCTGGCGGAGGAACAAGGCTGGAGGGAGCTTCCGGTCCCGCCCATGAGCCTGGTGGTGTTCCGGCGCGAGGACCTGGCCGCGTATTCGGTGGAGCCCTTCGAGTTCGTCGCCCAGGAGAGAAAGGGGGCGGAACAGTGACAGACACCCCAATGTACCCAGCAATGAATCCAACAGAACCATCGAACGCGAACACAACCGGAATTCTGAGACTCTTCGTCTACGGCACACTGAAGCGCGGTTTCTGGAACCACGACCGATTCTGCCGGGGAGTCCTGGCGGTGGAGGACGCCACGGTCCGCGGCCGCCTCTTCGAGACCTCCTCCGGAATCCCCGTGCTGCTGGTTCCGGAGGAGGACATCCTTGCCGTCGGGACCACCAATCCGCTGGCCGACGTGGCCACACAAGCGCACGTGCCGGCCCGCATGTCCAATCCCGAGCCAACCCCCGACCGGCTCCCGAAGAAGGGCACAGGCGCGCCCTGGGGCCCCGTGTACGGGGAGATTCTTACCTTCGACGATCCCGAGACCCGCCTTCCGGCCATCGACCGGCTGGAGGGGTTTCACCCCGGCGGTCCGAGTCTCTACCGCCGCGTCCTGGTCCCCATCCAGGTAAACAGAAGCGTCCTCCCCGCTTGGCTCTATGTGGGGGAGGACCCGATTTCGAAGAGGTTTACACCTCTTGGGGAGTCTTGCTGGCCCCGGTAGCTTCCGCTCGGTCAAATCCGGAGAAACTCGGAAAAAAGGGATAACATGGTACATCGTCCCCCCTTAGAGCGAATTTTTCTTTGGTCATATAATCGGGACCAATCCAGTCTAACATCAGGGGCGGGAGTTTAGCAAGTTCAATCCTCATTTTC
>NZ_JBOGCL010000024.1:0-16851 GCF_050689095.1 Anaeroglomus insulsum | reverse complement strand
CAATAAGGACATTCTGTCATCTGAAAACAAGAACACTTTCTTTGTCTATTGGAAGCCGTGGTTCATTAATTTGTTAATATTTGCTTCGGAAATATCCCCCAAACTTATTGCCATGAATATTGTTCCTCTAGTGTATCATTTTATAGATGTCATGGAAGGAGATTATACAGATGAAAATGAAATGAACAATCAATATGGTTGGAGAGCACAATATGATGAAAACATAGCATCCTTGCTCTTTGAAGATAAGCTTCCAAATATTTTGAAATTAATATCGACGTTGTCTGAAGATGACTATATTAAATACGATATTGGAGACCGAGAAAAAGTTATCTTGGATTACGCTATAGTACATGCGAAACAATGGTTGTTGGACAAAAATAATCAATGTAATTAGTGCTGTATGAATAACTGGATTATATTGCCCTTAGAGGGCGTAGGGGGAGTGGGGAGAAATTAGAGGAATGCCTTCGGCATGGAATTTTACCCCAAGCTCGGAGGCTTGGGCTACATTTTACAAGCCCTTTGGGGCGGAATGGGGAGTGAATTGAGAAATCAAAAGTTCGTAATGTGTGGTTAATACAAGAATTGAAATATCAGAGGCAGTGGTACGGGGGGATTGCTTCTGCAACATCGGCACAACCGGCGGGGGATACGGTAATCAGGGCGGACACACAGGCCTGCCCCTGCTAACTGAAATCTAACAGTTTGCACACACAATCTTAATCTTACGCTCTTACTGTTGGCTGCGACAGAAGCGTTCGCATAAGTGGTTTATGCGATTTTAGACACCCCTTTTTTTGGAGGTAACGATGTTTGCAGGCAACAGAGCAAGGATGGCGGTATTGTTATGTTTGTTGGCGTCAGCGGCAGCAGTGCGCGCGGATGAAGTGGCCGAACTTCGTCAGCAATTGCAGGAACAGTACAAGGCGATTACGCAGATGCAGGCCAGGCTGGTCGAGCTGGAACAGGCTCAGGCAGCCCAGAACGAAAAGATGGCCACGATGAAAAAGGAGATGACGATCCCCGAGACGCTCAAATGGGTTGAGAAGATCAAGTTCTACGGCGACTTCCGATACCGCTACGAGAACATCTCCCAGGAAACCAACGGCTCCGGCGACGACGGGGTCAACCGCAACCGGATCCGTGTCCGGCTCGGTATGACGGCTCAGATTAACGATGAGACCAACTTCGATATGCGGATTGCCACGGGCAAGAACACCGACCCGACCTCGACTAACCAGAATCTTGGGGACAGCTGGACATATAAGGGCATCTGGCTGGATCGGGCGTATCTGACCTGGCAGCCCAAGTCCGTGGAAGGGCTGGCTGTGGAACTGGGTAAGTTCGGGACGCCGTTTATGCAGGTGGGCAAAAATCAGCTCCTGTGGGATGGGGACCTGAATATGGAAGGTGCTGCAGCCCTGTATAACCTGAAACTGAGCGACAGCCTGACGGCGTTTGCCAACGCGGGGGCGTTCTATGTCCGGCTGGATGATAACGACACCGATGAGCTGGGCATGTTCGGGGCACAGGGCGGCTTGACGGCCAGGCTGGATGATAACAATAAGCTGACCGGCGGTGTCGGGTATTATGATTTCGGCAATATCGTGGGTGAAACGCCGCTGGGCAATGGGTTTAAGGGCAACAGCAGCACCGGCGGCAGGTATGCCTATGACTACGACATTGTCGAGGCTTTTGGCGAATACGGGACCAGCATTGGCCAGCTGCCGGCCAGTGTGTATGGCGATTATGCGGTCAATACGGCCTCGGGTGTGTCGGAAGATACCGGCTGGCTGGTGGGGATGTCACTGGGCAAGTGCAAGGATCCGGGAAGCTGGGAATTCAGCTATGATTACCGTGATCTGGAGCGGGATTGTACCATTGGGACGTTTAACGATTCGGACTTTGTCGGCGGTGGTACCAACGGCAAGGGACATCGGTTTGGGGTGACCTATCAGTTGGCCAAAAATACCCAGGCCGGAGTGAGTTACTTTTTGAATGAAAAGGCCAACTCGGCGGGCAAGATTGAGGATGATTATCGTCGGCTTCAGGTCGATGTGATGGTGAAGTTTTAACGAATCATTAATGCAATGCTAACACAACGCTAACATTTTGTTAGTAAAAGACAGTAAGATTAATCAAGAAAGGAACCTGTATGAGAACGTTACGAAACAAGCTGATGGTGGCGGGGTTGTGTGTGATGTCGGTCTGCGGGCTGATGTCGGTAGTCAATGCGGCTGAAGAGACCAAGCAGACGCTGCAACTGGAAGGCTCAACGACGGTCGGGCCGATTGGCGATGCGTTTGCCGAGGCGTTTATGAAGTCTAATGGGTGTTCGATTACGGTCAAAAAAACCGGCTCTGGCGATGGTGTCGCGGCGCTGATTGACGGGCGGTGCGATATTGCGATGTCCAGTCGGTTTTTGAAGCCGGAAGAATTCAAGAAGGCTATCGATAACGGCGTGTACCCGGTAGCGCATACGGTGGCGATGGATGGCGTGTGCATCGTGCTGCATCCGTCGAATCCGATTAACGAGCTGACGACGGCCCAGATTGCCGATATTTATATGGGCAAGATCACCAACTGGAAGGAACTGGGCGGGCCGGATATGGCAATTGTGGCCATCAGCCGGGATACCTCCAGCGGGACCTATGAAGTATTTCATGAAAAGGTCATGAACAAGAAAGATATGGCGGCCAGTGTTGAATATGTCAACGCCAACCCGCAGGCACATGCCCGTGTCAAGACAACCCCCGGTGCGATTGGGTATGTGGGGCTGGGCTTTCTGGATAAAAATGTCAAGGCCATCAAGGTCGATGGCGTGACCCCGACCAAGCGGACGATTGCCCAGGGGACCTTTCCGGTCAGCCGGCCGCTGTTTTTGTTCACCAATGGCTATCCGAAGCTGGGATCACTGATTCACGCGTTCTGCATCTTCTACCTGTCCGAAGAAGGTCAGGAAATCGTGGAAGCCAAGGGCTTTGTGCCGCTGACGAACTATTAACAGATACTCCGTGAGGGGAGAATTGTATGGTGAGACACTGATGTCCGATATGGCAATACAAAATCAGAAAACCAAAAACGCAGCGGCTGAGTTTACCCGGCCGCTGCGTTTGAGTCCATCGCAGGATTTGGCCGGGTATGTGATGAGCCATCTGGGACGGATGATTCTGTTTTTGATAACGACGACATCGGTGGCGGCTGTTTTTTTGATTTTTTATTTTGTGATTCGTGAGTCGCTGCCTTTCTTTACGACTGGGGGAGGATCGGCGATTCTGGCACGTGTGCGGGAGTTTTTTACGGATGCGGCGTGGTACCCGTCGGCCCCAGAGCCGCGATATGGTGCGCTGGCGTTGATTGTGGGGTCGCTGTATGTAACGGCGGGGGCGCTGGTGGTGGCGGTGCCGGTAGGCCTGCTGGCTGGGGTGTTTTTGTCAGATATAGCGCCGTTTAGTCTGCGGCAGATTTGCAAGCCGGTTATTGAGATTCTGGCGGCGATTCCCTCGGTGGCTTATGGATTTTTTGCAGTGATGGTGCTGGCGCCATGGCTGCAGACGCGTCTGGGCTTTTCCAGCGGAACCAATGCACTGAATGCGTCGCTGATTTTGGCGGTGATGGCACTGCCGACGATTATCAGTGTGTCGGAGGATGCGATGACGGCGGTGGGGCGTGAGATACGCGAGGCGTCTTATGGACTGGGGGCGACGCGGGCGGAAACGATTGTGAATGTGGTGATACCGGCCGGGCACAGCGGAATCCTGGCGGCGGTGATCCTGGGTATGATGCGGGCGATTGGCGAGACGATGGTGGTGTGGATGGCGTCGGGCAATGCCAGCCGGATACCGTCTCCGTGGTGGGATTTGTCGCAGTCGATTCGCACGATGACGGCGACAATTGCCGGGGATATGGGGGAGACACCGAAGAATTCGGAGCATTATTACGCGCTGTTTACGGTGGGGCTGACGCTGCTGCTGTTTACGTTCAGTCTGAATCTGCTCAGTGAGTATCTGCTGGGCAAGGCCCGGGCCGGAGGGGGGCGACGATGAGAACCTGGCTTCGCCAAATTCTGGATAAGGGCTATACCATGGCGTCCGGGGGGGCGGTGGTGCTGATTGCGGCGGCGCTATTGGTGGTGCTGGTTCCGATGTTCGGGCGGGGTATGACGGCGGTGGTTTTCACCGAGACGGTGGAGTTTCGCCGATTGCAAAAGGACCTGCATGGGCGGGGGGATAATGAACATCTGGCCAGGGCACTTGCGGATGCAGCCGCGGCACGGGAGCCGATTTATACGATGCTGCTGGAATTCAGCGAGGGCATTGATACCGAGCCGCTGGTCAAGCAGGCTCGTGATGTCTATCAGAAATACGGCGAGTATTTGAATTATCATAATACGCCCAGGGAACAGTATGCCGACTATCGCAAGCTGGCCAAGGACGTTCGCGACAGGCTGGTGGATGCATTGGAAAGCGATGACCGGCAGACCGTACTGGAGAGTCTGGATGCGGTACTGAAAGAACAAGACAATCCGGCGTTTGCCGACTCACCGGCCAGGGAATTTTTCGCAATGGCCCAGCGGTATAAGAAGATTGCCGAGACGGTGGACTTGTCGCATCGGGCGGAGTACCTGACGAATCTGCAGGAGGTGACGGCGGCGATCCGACAGCTTCTGGGGCCGTTGCCCGGAGAGCCGACACCGCCCCTGTGGATGGATCAATACGGTGCGACACGTCTGGATACGGCGCTGAAGGCCCGGCATGCACTGCTGTATGATGAGCAGTGGACTTCAGATGGCCCGGGCAAACCCATGGTCAAGAAGATTGTCGCCCGCAAGGAACAATTTGCCGGCACACCGCTGGAGCCGCTGTTTGACCGGGTGGTGGCGGATTGGGATAAACTGCTGCAGCCGCGGCTGCGGATTTACTGGCAGTACTTTTTCGATGACTGGGTGAACAGCCATTATTTCGGGGGTGTTGGGCCGGAGATTCTGGGGACATTGCTATTGACACTGATGTCGATGTGTGTAGCGATTCCGCTGGGGGTGATTTCTGCGGCCTATCTGGTTGAATATGCGGGGGATACGGTCTGGATTAAGATTATCCGGATGTGTATTAATACGCTGGCGGGTGTGCCGAGTATTGTGTACGGGCTGTTCGGGCTGGCATTTTTCGTGATCACGATTAGTGCGATTGGCAAGCCGTGCATTCTGGCGGCGTCGCTGACGCTGTCGATTCTGGTGCTGCCGGTCATTATCCGAGCCAGTGAAGAGGCGATTCGTGCGGTGCCGCAGACGTATCGGGAGGCATCGCTGGCCCTGGGGGCAGGGAAGTTCCGGACGCTGGTGCTGGTCACGCTGCCGGCGGCAGGACCTGGAATCCTGACAGGGATTATCCTGAGCCTGAGCCGTGCGGCCGGCGAGACGGCGCCGATACTGTTTACCGGCGTGGTGGCGATGGGGCCGATTCCGAGTTTCGGGTCGCCGTCGCAGTGGATCGACAATCCGGGCAGCCTGCTGGGCTGGCTGTTTCAGCCGACACGGGCATTGTCCTACGGCAGTTACGATATCGCAGTAGGCGACCGCATTTCGATGCTGGCGCCGCATCAGCAGTTTGGCATGGCGATGACGCTGATTCTGCTGACTGTAGCCCTGAACGTGGCAGCGATACTCATTCGTTCCCGGCTGAGCAGGAAACTGCGAGGCTGCTGAACGAGACTGCCTTCGATTAATAATCAGTCAAAAGTTAAAATAAAAAATGAAGATTCGCCTGCGGCGAGGCTGAATAACTCAAGCACGGAGGCTTGAGCTACTATGAGAATAGCCCAGGCCGCTGAGGCTGAAATGATGCCGGGGCGAAACGAAACTTCAAGTAGAATTGCGATTGTTATAAAGCATGAATATGAATACAATGGATGTCATCGAACAGAACGAGAGGTCTTTGATGGAAACGCCTGATACTGTTCCGCTCAAAAAGACAGATGCCGGCCATGCGGCTCGTCCGCAGCAATTTGCCCCGGCGGCGGTTGAAAGCACGTCTGAGGCGGTGATTTCGGCCCGCGAGTTCAGTTTTTTTTATGGGGCCAAGTGCGGTGTGGATCGAGTATCGATGGATATTCGCAGCGGGTCCGTAACGGCGATCATCGGCCCCAGCGGCTGCGGCAAGAGCACGTTTCTTCGCAGCATCAACCGGATGAACGATCTGATTCCCGGCAGTCGGGCCGAAGGCGTGCTTGCCGTCAACGGCCATAATGTGTATGATAAACGGACCAATCTGGTGAATCTTCGTCAGCAGGTTGGGATGGTTTTTCAGAAGCCCAACCCATTTGCCAAGAGCATTTTTGACAATATCTGCTACGGGCCGCGTCTGCAGGGGATTCGCAGTCGGGGCAGGCTGGCTGAGATTGTCGAGAAATGTCTTCGGGATGCGGCCCTGTGGGACGAGGTGAAGGACGATCTGCATAAGTCGGCGCTGGCCCTGTCGGGCGGACAGCAGCAGCGGCTTTGTATTGCCAGGACGCTGGCAACCAAGCCCAATGTGGTGCTGATGGATGAGCCCTGTTCGGCACTGGACCCGATTGCAACGGCCCGCATCGAGGATCTGATTGCCCAGCTCAAAGGGTCCTATACGATTGTGATTGTCACGCACAATATGCAGCAGGCGGCGCGGGTCAGTGATGAGACGGCGTTTTTCTGCCTGGGCAAACTGGTCGAATTTGACAAGACCGAAAAACTGTTTACCAATCCGAGCAAGAAAGAAACCGAAGATTATATCACCGGTCGATTTGGATAATCGAACGATAAGGAGATCCCGACATGACCGTACATATGGCCAATGAAATCCAGAAGCTCAAGAGCAAACTGCTGTTTTTGTGTTCGCTGGTCGAGCAGAGTCTCTGGAAGGCCGTCAAATCGCTGCGTCAGCGGGATGGGGCGCTGGCCAAAGAAGTCATCGATGATGATGTTCTGATTGATCAGAACGAAGTGGATGTGGAAGAAGAATGTCTAAAGATTCTGGCCCTGCATCAGCCGGTGGCGATTGATCTGCGGTTCATTGTCACGGCACTGAAAATTAATGTCGACCTGGAACGTATCGGGGATTTATCAGTCAATATTGCCGAACGCAGTGAGTTTCTGGCCCGCCATGAGCCGGTGCCGATTCCGTTTGATTTTGAGCAAATGGCCCGGATTACCCAGCAGATGCTGCGTGACAGTCTGGATGCGCTGGTGAATATGAATTGCGCTCAGGCGCAGAAAGTGCTCAGGGACGATGACCAGGTTGATGCCATCAACCGCCAGATGTATGACCAGGTCAAGGTGGCCATTCAGGAACACCCGGAATTTATCGAGAGCCTGATTCATCTGCTCAGTGTCTCACGGCATCTGGAGCGGATTGCCGATCATGCGGTCAATATCGCCGAAGAGGTCATTTATATGGCCGAAGGCCGCATCATTCGCCATAAGACCGAAGATTATCAGTAATCAGGTGTTCAGGAGCCAGAGATACAGGGGGAGGTAGACAGCCCCACAGAATGGCCAGGCACGTGAGAAGCTCTTTTGATGGTTTTTGGCGGCCTGGTTCTATTCGACGACTGTGCATCCGATCTGGCGGCATTTGTCTTTGATGTACGCCAGAAATATCGGCAGATCATCAGGCATGCAGATGCGATTGCAGCCGCCGTCCGGACAGACGACTTTGAGAATCTGATCACGTTCAAATTCCTGCGGTCGGATATAGAGATCCATCGTGAAACCGTGTTTGTGGAACGATGTTAATGTGGGGACAGGATAAGATTGCGGCTGCGGCTGATCGCACATGGAAGGGACCAGCAGCGGTGTGATTTGTCCATCGTCCAGTCCAATGTCCATATTGCGCACTTTCATCGTAACCAGGATATTGCCTTCGAACCAGACGCCCCGCATGGCTTCGGCGGCGGCATGAGCTTCGGCGGCGGATACGATGCCCAGATATTCCATCTGGGCTTTGATCAGAGCCGTCATTGCCATGTCATAATCCTGTGGCCTGGTGCGGATGGCCTCGGCAGCCAGGCGAATGCCCAGCAGATTGGAATAATTGTCCTCCCAGGAAAACGCCGACGCAAACTCCGGCAGGAAGGCCATCGACTTATATCCGAAAAAGGTCAGCACTTCATGCCAGGTGACCATGGTAAATGTCAGATATTGTCCCAGTTCGAGGGCGACGTCCTGGGCAATTTGTTCCTTCTGCGAAGCGGGCAGGTCTTTCCAGTTTTTGGGGTATGTCAGCCGGATGTAATAACGGGATGGTTCGACATTGAGCTTGAAGGAGAACTGCCGGTCGGTCTTGAGCAGGCACTGTTTGGTTCGGTTGTACAGATAGCGTGTGTAGTCGGCGGCGATTCGCAGATGAGCGATGTCGATATGACCGCCGCGGCAGGTATAGACAATCCCGTTTTTCTCAAACAGGCCGTCATAATATTTGTGGTCACCGAGTGTACTGAGGTCCAGGAAATTGGTTCCGGGAGTTGAGGTTGCATAGCTGCCCAGCCGCGGTCTCGGCTCGTCGTTGATCGAGCAGCCTGGGACTGCCAACAGGACCAGAATCCCCCATGCCCATTTCCATCGATTTTTGCCTGACATCATCGCACATCCATAAAAAACCATCAATTACACCTTCTGTTATATCGGCATTCTCTTGATTTAGGGTGAGACAATTGCATATACCCCTAAAAATTTGGGTATATCCGCAGGCCAAGGTGATGGTTGAATAACACCCTGGGGCATTGCAGGGTTGCCTGCCCGGTGTCCTGACCCCAAACCGGTCTTTACACAGCCTGGTGCGGCAACAGCTTGTAAATTAGTCCACTGGAATCAGCACTTCGTTGCGTCGTAAAAACCAAAGCTGAAAGGGTGGGTCATACCGTGCAAAGATGGCCTGGTCTGTGGGGGTAAGTCCTTTTTCCTGGATGAAGGTTTCAAGGATGGTTTTCTTTTGTTCGTATCGTTTCTGGCTCCAGGTTCCCGAATACCGGATGGCGGCGATTTTGCGAGCAGGGACTTCTTTAATCACGACCGTTGGATCCAGGGGCTTGGGAATCGTTTCAAGGGTATATTGGGATGGCATCAGAAAACTGACGACAAACTTGCCTTGGGTTGGCTGCTGATTGACCGGGGCGGTCATGGCGATTTTTTCCGAAGTTGCGGTCTGGTTGACGGGTGCGGTCATCCGAATGGATTCTTGTGTTATGTTCTGGCCGGATATGTAGTTATAGAGTCGATTAAAGGCGATATTCCCCGCCTGGTCGAAGTCTGAATCCACCATGGTCTCGGCGATAATCTGGGGGGCATACTGCCGCAGCTCCAGAGGGCCTTTTTTTTCAAGAACGGTATATTTGGCTTTTTCGATTCCCACGGTCGCACACGATCCTATCCCTACAGGAAATATGAGTAATACTGCCAGTAGATAAAGCTTGTCTTTTTTCATAGGTAATGCTCCTGATATTCTATCGTTACTTCGAATTATGGAGGTATTTTGTTCTGGACAGAATTGGCCGGCCAGGAAATGTTTTGTCTGCGGCTGGGGAAGGCTGTGTAACTGCTATATTCCATATAATCTGCATATTCGTTTCTGTTTTTGGCAAAAGTTTGACTAAAAAGGCATTATATCGATTTGACACCCTTGAATCGTCCGCAACGAAGATGGTAACATAAGGCAATTGGATTTGGACAGGCGTTCTGTCTGGAATGAAAAAGCATGTGTTCGTTGTTAGGGGGATATGATGAAAACTATTTCCTTCGTTCTTGCGTCATTGGTGTTGGCTGCACCCCTTGCTGTTGGAGCTCCGACATTTTACACGGATTCGTCGGTATTTCATGCTATGACGCAGATTGTCGTCACCGAGGATTTCGAGTCGGTTGTTCCGAAGAATACGGCCCTGCCGTCCTTTACCAGCAACGGAATCACTTATGTTGGTCTGGCCGGGACCCCGTTTGCCAATGTCTGGGTGGCCAGCCCTGGTTATACCAATTTTGGTGTCAAGCCCACGACCAGCAGTGTACTGACTGCCAACGGCAATGAAGATTTCAGCGTGCTCATTCAGCTCAGTTTTCCGGCCAGCGCGGTGGCGTTTGATACCTATTTGAATCCGTATGGCCCCGCGACCATCACGGTAACGACCGCCGGGGGCCAGACGGGGCAGTTTGTTTTGTCGCATGATCCGACTCAGGTTGGCTTTTTCGGCGTGACCTCCAGCGACCCGATTACCAGTATTCGGTGGACAACCGTTAAAGGCAATGTTGTTAATACCGGCATCGACAATGTGCAGGTCGGCTATGTAGTTCCTGCTCCTGGTGCTCTGCTGCTGGGTGGGTTTGGAACAGCACTGGTTGGCTATCTGCGCCGCAGACATGCTGCATAATTAAAAGTACTTGATTTCTCAAAGGACTCCGGGCACAAGCTGTCTGGGGTCCTTTTTTTTGATCTGCACAATGACCGGTATTTTCATCAGACCTGTCAGGGAAGGAGTGGCCATTGCGGACTATTTGATTTTGCATCGATGCATCGATATGTTGGGGGTTGTTTTCCTGGATGCCGTTGAGTCGTGAAATGGCATGATCTCTGTGCCAGGGGTTTTGGGGAGGGGGGCGGTACTGTATCAGACAATGAAAAACCGCCGGGCGGTATTCCCGGCGGTTTTTTATACTACGGTGTGTCAACCAGTTTAAGGATTATTTTTTTCGCCGCAGCATCGGCAGGGCACCGAGGCCAAGCATGATTAAGGTTGCCGGTTCCGGAATGGCCACCGACAGGTAGGCGGCATTGGCTGTTTCGCCGCTGTCAAAGGTCAGGCTGCTGTAGCCTTTGCTCGGAAGGCTGAAGACAGCCCATTTGTGGCCTTTTTCAATATCAGACTGAATAGCACTGGTTACGTCGATGCTATACCATCCTGCCGAGGTCAGGATATCCGCGATTTTCACATCGCCGCCTAAGAGCTGACTGGCCAGGCCGGTCGCAGTGGATGAATTCGTGCGATGATAAAGCTGGCCGCCGGAGCCGGAGCATTCGGTGACATAGATATTTAAAGTGGCCTGCTGGACTGTTGCACCGGCAGGAACCGACGCCAGCGAAAATTGCATATAAACATCAGATGACGCTCCATAGGGGGCGTCATACCAATGGCCGGCCCAGTTGGATGTGGTACTGCCGTCAAATCCGGTACTTTCCCACGGGAAGCCATACCCATACCGAGCGCGTCCGCTATGGCCGTCGCCTTCGGGTGCTACTTTTGAAATGATTGTTCCGGCAGTGCACAAAGTAGTCAATGCACATGCCATTAACACAGCGCATAGTTTTTTCATCATTGATACCTCCTAAAAAGACTATTCTTGTTCGTTTATATGCTTCACGACAGTAATTGATTACCTGCCCATGTCAAATCACCGCCAGACCCCCATAGAAGACTGATGCTGAAACCTGAAGACCTGACCCCAGGCTGCGTACATGAGCTAAGGACAGAGTGTATCAAAAACGCAATAAAAAAGCAATCAGATGGATGTTTTTGGCGAAATAAATGCGAGATTTAGGCGCGGCAGCTTGGCCGGCAAGCGGTATAATCATTACAGACCGACTTCAAGGTGCATGGCTTGCTGTTTATAGGGCCTTGGAAAGCCTGCGCCGTGTGGTGCTAACAGCTACAGTGTCGGGTTGACTTGTTTATTTGCCCAGTTTGACGGCATTGCCGTTTGCGTCTTTAAAGGCACCAGCGATAAGGATAATCAGGTCGATCAGCCACCAGATTCCCAGTCCTCCGCAAGTCAGCAGGAACAAAATGCCGGTGCCGATTTTGCCGACATACATCCGGTGAAGACCAAATGGCCCCAGAAACAACATAAACAATAAACACGCAATGCCGCTCTTATCGGATGTATTTTGTGTCATGGCGCATCTCCTATTTTTAGGCACTTCTTTGACAGATTTATAAAGATTACCCTGCAACAGGATGAATTGTACCGAAAACCAACTCAATGGTAAAGGAAATTTGCTGTCGCGAGGATAATAGAAAATAGCATTTATGGATAAGAATATGGGATAAATGGCAGTCTCAGGTTGTTTGTCCGATTTGACAGGAGCAAATGTGCTTTGCATTTGACCAGGGGTGAATTATGATGGGGGAATGGAATCGAACGATGAGAAAATAGAGAAACACCTGCTGTCGGCACGTGGTGTGGCGGCGGAGGTCCTTCAGAAGCTGGACATCAGCCGACATGATACGTCCGCCCGGCTGGAACGGTGGATGGCCCGGACCGACCAGCGAGCGAGAGCGACGGACTTGGTTCATGGGGTTATCCGCAATCTGTCGGCGATTGACCTGGTTTTGTCGCAGACGGCCAGGATTCGGATGGAGCATACGGATAAAAAGATTTTAGCCCTTTTGCGGACAGGGACTTACGAATTGATTTATGTGCCCCGCACGCCGGAGTATGCGATCGTCAACGAGACTGTCGAAATCGCGGGCAGGCTATCGCGCAAGGCCGGGGGATTTGTGAATGCCGTTTTGCGTAATGTCCAGCGGGCCATTGAGTTACGGTCGGTGGCGCTGGCCGGACAGCCGCCGCGGAAGATTCTGCCTGCGGAGGCCCAGGCAGGCTGCCTGTTTAAAACAGACCTGTTGCCCGACCCCCAGCAGGATTTAGCACTCTTTCTGGGGACGGCGTTTTCACTGCCGGCGTGGCTGGTCCGGCGGTGGCTGGTCGAGTTTGGGCCGGAGGCGACAAAGCATATCTGTATTGCCTCCAATCGCCGACCGACGGTGGTACTTCGTCCCAATACGCTGCAGACAACGACCGCCGAGCTTGCCGCTGTGCTTGCGTCGGAAGGGATTGAGACAAGCCCGACGCCCGATGGGACGGGATTGACGCTCTTGCAGGCAGTGGATATTACGGGGCTGAGTGCTTTTGAAAAGGGCTTGTTCTTTGTGCAGGATCAAGCGGCATATGAAGCGATCCATTTGCTGCCAGTGCAGGCGGGCTGGAGGATTCTGGATTTATGTGCGGCACCGGGCACCAAGACAGCGGTTCTTGCGGGTTTGCTGCGAAATACCGGTCAGCTTTATGCCAGTGATGCGGACAAAGTTCGTCTGCAAAAAGTGCGGCAAAATTGCCAGCGATTGAAGCTGGGCGATGTTGATATCATTGAGCCGGAACATCTCAAATCGTTTCTTGCCTCCAAACCCAGGATTGATGCGGTGATTGCGGATGTGCCGTGTTCAAATACCGGCGTATTGGCCCGGCGGTGCGAAGCTCGCTGGCGGCTGGAAGAAAAAGCCATTAGGGCATTAACTGCGGTCCAGAAACAACTTCTGCATCAGGCGTTATCGATTGTCCGGCCCGGCGGATATGTGTTGTATTCGACATGCAGTATTCTGGCAGAGGAAAACCAGATGCTGGTGCGGAGCGTCCTGGCTGAGCGTCAGGATGGGCATTTGTTGAAAGAACATGTAATGGTACCGCAAACCATCAGGGCAGATAGAATGGATCATGACGGCGGATACGCGGTATCAGTATTGAAAACGTGATTTTTGCAACCAGTTTCCACAGGTTATCCACAACCGTGGTTTGCGTCGTTAATAGAGTGTTAAAAACATTTTTTTTTTGTTCGTAAGTACTGGTGTCTGCAACGCCTTTTCGGTGTGGAAAAGAATCTGTTAAAATCCCAGTTGAAACCGTGCTTGAACACGTCTATGATTTGCCCCATGCGGATGACTACAGGAGGACCTGTATCGATGAGTAACTGCTTTGTTAAACAACACTAAACCCTTGGAGTAAACGATGCAGATTTCGTTCACGGAAGAGACGAAAGCGATTTCCGACTTTATCGCCCAGTCTGTTGGTGAGGCAAAATATAAAATCTGGTTTAAGAACAGTTCGCGTTTTACGCTGACCGAACAGGGTCTGGACATTGCGGTTCCCAACAGCTTTATTGCAAGCTGGATTGAGACTCATTTTGCCAAAGCTATTCGTGAGGCGATGAAGGCGGTAACGGGGGCAGAAGGGCCGGTGCAGTTTTCGATTGATTCGACGCTGGTGCCATCGCCGCGCAAGGCCCCTGCAGCCAAGACGCGTCCCATCGTAACAGTCGAAGGTGTCACCCGGCAGACCGAGTTTGTCCCTCCGCTGAAACTGACTTTGGATACGTTTGTGGTGGGTGAAAAAAATCAACTGGCGTTTAATGCGGCCAAAACGGTGGTTCGTGAGGAGAAAAGTCCGTTTAACCCGCTGTTTTATCATGGCGGATATGGGGTGGGCAAAACGCATCTGCTGCAGGGCATTTGCAATGAATATGCCCGCAGCCGGCCAGGGGCCAAGTGGATGTATGTGTCGGCGGAGGATTTTGCCAATCAATATGTACTGGCCCTCAAGACGCAGAAGCTGGAGCAATTTCGGACGCGGTTCCGCAATCTGGACCTGCTGGCGATAGATGATATTCATTTTCTGGCCAATAAATCCGGGATGCAGGAGGAATTTCTGCATACCTTTAATAGTATCGATTTGGCGGGCAAGCAGATTGTGCTGGCCTCGGATGCGCACCCCAAGCAGATCAGCCAGCTTTGCGACAAGTTAGTCAGCCGGTTTGTGTCGGGGATGGTGGTGCGGATCGATTCACCGGACTTTGAGACGCGATGCGAAATCTGCCGTCGGAAGGCGGCGTCGATGAAGCAAAAACTCAGTGAGGAGGTGATTGCGATTCTGGCTGACCAGGTTACCACCAGCGTGCGTGAGCTGGAGGGGGCACTGCTCAAACTGATTGCATTCGGTTCGGTGTGCGGGCAGAAGCTGACGCCGGCGGCGGCGCGGGAGCTGTTGTCGGAACATATTATCCGCAACGATCCGGTGGTGCACAGTGCCGATATCACATCGGCGGTGGCGGCGTATTTCGGCGTCAGCACCAATGACATTCATTCGAGCAAGAAAGACCGTTCTATCAGTCTGGCCCGGTCGTTCTGCATGTTTTTGACACGGCGGCTGACCAAGATGTCGTTTCCGGAAATCGGCAAGACGCTGGGGGACAAGAATCATGCGACGGTGATTCTGGCCTGCCGCAAGATTGAACAGGCCGTCGAGACCAATCAGCGGCTGCAATGGAAGACCGAGGCAGGGTTCCGTAACGCCCCGGCCAAGGATGTCCTGCAGGAATTGCTCGAATCCATTCAGTAACACCATTTGCGGCGGCGTCCCGGGATTGCTATGATGGCCATCGCATAAAAGGACTTCGCGATGGGAAAAGAGTGGTTTGTTTTCGGCGTAGGTGTGATGCTTGCGTCGGCGGTATGTCTTGCTCAACAGCAGGATACGGCCGAACGGATGAGCTGGCTGGATAACGGGCAGATTAAGCTGGGCGTGGATTTGAATCTCGGCGGTGCGGTGACGTATCTGGCCGATGCCAAAACCGGCGAGAATCTGATCAACAGCTATGACTGGGGGCGGCAGGTGCAGATGTCGTTTTATTCCGGGCCGAATCCGTTTATCCCGGCGGGCAAGAAAATCCAGCCCCATTGGCAGGGATTGGGGTGGAATCCGATTCAAGCGGGGGATTGCTTTGGCCACCGTTCCAAAGTCCTTAGGCATACCAACGACGGCACAACGATTTATGTCCAGTGTGTCCCGATGATCTGGCCGCTGGAAAACGTGCCGGGGGAATGCACGTTTGAATGTATCTTCCGGCTGGATGGCCGGGCGGTACAGGTGACCAGCCGATTGACTAACACACGTTCCGACAAGACCTGGTATGGGGGACGCGATCAGGAATTGCCGGCGGTTTATACCAACGGGCCGTATCATAAGCTGATGACCTATACGGGCGACAAGCCCTATACCGGCGGTGCGCTGGTTGAGATTCCCAAGAAACCCGGTGCCAGCGGAATTTGGGCGGATCCGTGGAACGCGACGGAGAACTGGGCGGCGTTAGTCAATGACGACGATTTCGGGCTGGGGGTGTGGCATCCGGGCGTGTATCGATTTATTGGCGGGTTTGCCTGCGGCCAGCCGGGTCAAGGCGGCCCCAGGGATGCGCCGACCGGATATATCTCGCCGATTCATCGGGAGATTCTGGACTGGAATATCGTCTATGAGTACCGGTATGTTCTGATTGTCGATTCATTGAGCAATATCCGCAAGTACATTTATGCCCATGCCGACAAAGTGTCGCTGCCGCGATATGATTTTACGAAGGACCGGCAGCACTGGATTTATACCAATGCCCGGGATACAGGCTGGCCGATTCTGGGGTATCTGGAGATTCACGCCGATGGCAATGATGTGCAGCTTTACAGCCCGGAGACATTCTGGCGGGCCGAGCCGAGACATAAACTGGTGATTACTGCAGCGGGAAAGAAAAACGATGCGGTGAAAATGTATCAGGCTCAGGTTTTCTGGAAGACAGCGGGCGATGCGTTCAGTGAGAAAAACAGCCTGCGTTTTTCTATTGCAGCCGATGAATCATTTGCGACCTATACGCTGGATATTGGAGCCCATGCGGGGTATCAGGGCGTGATTACGGGGCTGCGGCTGGATCCATTTCATACGGCGGAGGCAGATGAGTGGGTTCGGATTCGGTCGATTGAGATTCGGTGAGGGCTATGGAAAACAACCTTGTGTTGCCCCGCTGGGGCTTTGAAAAAAGCCAGATTGCTTTCCGGGCGTTTCCACGCCCGGCTATTTTCTTTCGCCCCTTTGGGGCTTTATTTTTTTTGCCTGTCCGGAGGCTTACGCCTCCGGCTATGAAACTTAGGACCCCTCCGGGGTCAAAATAATGGTCTGTTTTCGACATCGCTTAGTCTGACATTACAATCGCAAAGGCCGGTCATTCTATATGTTCTATT
>NZ_JBOGCL010000023.1:0-21697 GCF_050689095.1 Anaeroglomus insulsum | reverse complement strand
GCACGTTCCAGAGCTTCTTTAACGGGCTGATCGAAAATGTCCAGATCTACAACCGGGCTTTGACCGCTGAGGAAATCAAAGATTTGGCAAAATAAACAACAAATGAAACCCAACAGCAGCAAAACCGTTTTCAAATCCGATGTTGCTGCTGTTTTATTATGACGCATTAAAAAAGCACAGGTACTGCTATTTGACCGGTGCGACGCAATAGACGTACACCAGCGGGTCTGAGCCGGTATTGACAATATTATGTTGTGTATGCGGCGGGATATATAACACTTTCCCCTTGCCGACCAGAAGCCGGTCTTTGCCTCCAAAAACCGCCTGTCCCCGGCCATTGAGGAAAACCAGCAGTTCCTCGCGAGCCTCTGTGCTGTGGCTGCCGCATTCATCGCCAGGACCCAGAAAAACACGTCCTGCCTTCATCCCAAGCGTCTGCGGAGCCTGCATGAGCCGCTGATATTCCTGACTATCATTCAAATCGACATAAAACGGTTTTCTGGCTTCCATGAGTAAATTCCTTCATTCTGATTGATATGACTCCATAAAGCCCATTAATAGACCGGGGGTCGTCGCCGTTTGCCTATCTGTTCACTTCGGCGGAAGATTGCGTCTATCAAGCTGGCCGCCTGCCCATCGGGCAAATCACTCAAACTGGTTCGCAGCAGCATCTGTTTGTGTGCCGCAGTGAAATAGTCCTGGCGCATACTGAAAATCAGCCGGGCCAGATTTTCCACACGGCAGGCAACCATCCGCCGCGGAGGCACTCTGACACTCATTCGATGCAAATCTATGACAGCAAAATGAAACCGCCCGTCTGCCCCCTTATCAACAAACAGATGATATACATACAAATCCGGCAAACTAATCCCCAGCCGATGAATCCCCTGAATCCATATCGCCAGTTCATCCAGCAACCGGTTTTGTTCCTCGACACCAAGGGTTCGCCATGACTGGCGTATCACATCCATCAGACACTGTCCGGCAAGCTGTTCGGTGATAAAAAAGGACTGCCGCTCGATGCCTGCCAGCGTTCTGTGGCCAAAACAGACTGGCTGATAGGTCGCAATCCCGTGTTCCAGCAGGTAATTAGCACTGTTCCATTCAAGCTGCCCCTGGCTGCACAGCCCGTTCCAGTTTCGCACTGCAAACAACATATCCTTAAAATGGGGAGAAAAAAACCGCTTCATAAACAGAGTTTTAGTCCCGTCAGCCTGTTCAAAGGTCCGCATGACCACACTGCGTTTGGTATTTTTGTTGATCTGAGTCCCTTCAAATCGCAGAAAAAAATCATCAAAACTCCGCAACCCTGCCTCCTCAAAGAAAGGCTGCCATGCGTTGGCGTAGTGAATCCGTTCCATAGACGGTTTTTTATCTCCAAAACAATCTGTTTAATTCTACTTATACTGACGGCTTAAAATGTCCCGGTTTATCACGGCTAAACAGCTATCAGCCGCCAGCTTCCAGCACTATCTTTATCACCGCGGCCGCGTAGGGTAACGTGACCCCGTGAATACACGCGGTATAAAAGCGGCCCAAGGCCGTCGCGGAATCATCCGTCCCGTCGGGTATAAACAAGATATCACTATACGTTTATCTGATACAAAAAGAAACGTTTTTTTGCGATTTCTTCGACATCTCAGTCCCCGGCGAAACTTTCGATTGACACTTGCCCCTTGGCCTTGTAAGGTTATGGTACCACTTTAGTTAAGGATCATGGTATGCTCTATCAGGACTTACAAGGTAAAAAAGTACTGGTCACCGGCTCCAGCAGCGGCATCGGAGCGGCCACCGCAGCACTATTCGCCCAGCAGGGTGCTCTGGTTGGCGTACACTATCATCAGACCGAAGACGGCGCCCGCCAGACTCTGGCTAAGGTCAAGTCCGTATCCGATGGCTGGCTCCTCAAAGCAGACCTGCGTAATCCCCAACAGGCCGCGGAGATGGTCAACCGCTTTGCCGAACAGGCCGGCAGCATTGACATTCTGGTCAACAACGCAGGCACCATGCTTCAGCGGGTCAGTATCGCCGATTCGTCCGTGGAATTTTTCGACAACGTCTTTGACACCAATACCAAAAGTGTCTTCCTCGTCACTCAGGCCGCATTACCCTTTTTGAAACAATCACGCGGCAATATCGTCAATATTGGCTCCATCGCCGGGCACACTGGCGGAGGCGGCGGTTCCGGCATCTACGCAGCCGCCAAGGCCGCAGTAGCAACCCTGACCCTGGCGATGGCCAAAGAATTTGCCCCCTTCGGCATTCGCGTCAACAGCGTCATGCCAGGCCTGATCGAAACCCGCTTCCACGAGCAGTTTTCCACGCCCGAACGCAAAAAGAAGATGGCCGCCGAAACGCCCCTCGGACGCAACGGCACTGCTGAGGATGTGGCCAAAGCGATCCTGTTTCTGGCCAGCAATGACGCCGCCGCCTTTATTACCGGCGAATACATCGCCGTCAACGGCGGCATTCTCATGCGGCCGTAAATATATACTCAAAGCGATGCATCATCCGCCAGCCGAAGAAGGCTGTGGTTAACGCGGCTCAGCTGAGCCGCAGCGAATAGGAAAAATTAAAGTACGATTTGAAAACCATACTTTATGCCAAAGGATCGAAACCATGTTCCGTATGCCGAAAATCCTGACCGTATCGCTGGGCCTGTTGGCAGTGACACTGTGCGGCTGTGCCCCCAAAACCGCCCGCATTTACCGCGACTTCGACTTTGACTGGAAATTCATCAAAGCCGACCCAGCCGGAGCCCAGGCCATTGAGTTCGACGACAGCACCTGGCGCGACGTCAATATCCCCCACGACTGGAGCATCGAAGGCCCCTACAGCGACCAGTGGGCCAGCGGCACGGGCTATCTGCCCGGCGGCATCGGCTGGTACCGCAAGACCTTTCGGCTGGACCGTGCCCTGCAATCCAAACGCATTGCCATCGAGTTTGACGGCATCTATAACAACTCCGAAGTCTGGCTCAATGGGCAATTCCTCGGCAAGCGTCCTTTCGGCTACATCAGCTTCCAGTACGACCTGACGCCGCACCTGCGCTTCGGCAGCAGCGATAACGTTCTGGCCGTCCGCGTGGATCATTCGAAATTTGCCGACTCCCGCTGGTACACCGGCTCGGGCATCTATCGTCACGTTCGCCTGTGCATCACCAACCCGATCCGAATCGATTATTGCGGGACGTTTGTCACCACCCCCACCGTCAACGAACAGCTTGCCGCAGTTCAAGTCCAAACCGCACTGACCAACTTCTCCACCACCGACCAGACCCTGACCCTGACGTTGACTGTTGAAGACCCGGACCGCCGCACCGTTGCCATAGCCCAGGCCAAGCAATCCCTTGCTGCCGGCCAGAGCCAGACTGTCAGCCAAGAACTGGCGGTTAAAAACCCCGTCCTCTGGTCCCCCGACAATCCCGCCATGTACACCCTGCACAGCACTGTCAGCGTCAATGGACGGATGATCGACAACACGACCACTCCCTTTGGGATCCGCACCTTTAGCTTTGACCCGGACAAAGGCTTTTTCCTCAACGGTGTCAATATGAAAATCAAAGGCGTCTGCCTGCACCATGACGCCGGCTGCGTCGGCGCTGCCGTGCCTGAAAAGATGTGGGTCCGCCGTCTGGCCGCCATGAAGGAAATCGGCGCCAACGCGATTCGCTGCAGTCACAATCCGCCCGCCCCTGAGTTTCTCGATTTATGCGACCGGATGGGCTTTCTGGTGATGGACGAGGCCTTCGACGAATTCACCCCAGGTAAAAATAAATGGGTTGCCGGCTGGAACAAAGGTACCCCCAGTCGCGCCGGATACAATGAGGTTTTTGAAGAATGGGCCGTCCGTGATATCCAGGATATGGTCCGCCGTGACCGTAACCACCCCAGCATCATCCTCTGGAGCATCGGCAACGAAATCGACTATGCCAATGACCCCTTTTCGCACCCGGTGCTGGGCAATGACTACCGCCCGGGTAATCCCCCTGCCTCAGACCTGACCCGCTACGGTACCCGCTTAGTCGAAGCCGTCAAAGCCCTCGATACCACCCGCCCCGTCACCGCCGCCCTGGCCAACGCTGCGATGTCCAACGCCGTCGGTTTTGGTGATATCCTCGACGTGGTCGGCTACAATTATCAGGAACAGCGCTACCCCGAAGACCACGCCACGTATCGCAAACGCTGTCTGATCGGCAGTGAAAACAGCCTCTCGCTGAATGCCTGGGAAGCCGTCGTCTATAATGAGTACATCAGCGGTCAGTTCCTCTGGACCGGGATTGATTATCTCGGCGAAGCCTCCGGCTGGCCCGTCAAGCACTGGGACCGCAGCCTCTATGATCTGTGCGGATTCAAAAAACCGCAGGGCTGGTTCCGCCAGAGTCTCTGGGCCGCCGAACCGATGGTCTATATCGCCTGTCAGGAAATGCCCGAACCCGGCCAGCCCCGCTTTGGCCGTCCCCTGCAGCCGCACTGGAACTGGCCCGGCAAAACCGTCCGCGTCACCTGCTACACCAACTGCGACGAAGTCGAATTGTTCCTCAACGATGTCTCCCTCGGCACCAAGCCCTATTCTGAAGCCCGCCAGCGTGCCTTAAGCTGGCAAGTCCCCTTCCAGCCCGGCACCCTCAAGGCCGTAGGACGCAGGAACGGCTCCCCCGTCAGCGAATATTATCTTCAGACTCCCGGCAAGCCCGCCGCGGTGGAGCTGGTCTGTGATGCCGACACCCTCGCCGCCGACGGCAAAGACATCTGCCATGTTGAATTCCGCATCGTGGACGCCGCCGGCATCCGCATCCCCGACGACGAACACCTGGTAACTTTCACCCTGTCCGGCCCAGCCGCCATCATCGGTCTGGACAATGCCAACCCCGTCAGCCATGAACCGCATCAGGGCAACAAGCGAAAAGCATTTAATGGCCGCGGCCTTGCCGTCATCCAGTCTCTGCGCCAAAAAGGCACCGCAACTCTCCGCGCCGAAGCCGAAGGCCTTGCCCCCCGTACGATAACTATCAAAATCAGATAAACGCCGCGAAGGATTACGGCTTAATAAACCGATCCGCAAAATGGATAAAGACCTCTCCGTTGGCCCCGGTCCAATGGTGTTACCCGCTCGATAGGATAGGCCGTGGCCAATCGGTTGGCGCAGGGTTTTCTATTTGGCCATGACGCTGGAAATGCGGAAAACCGGCAGCAGTAAGGCGATGGCAATGGTGCCGATGACAAACCCCATGATGGTTATCATCAGGGGTTCGATAACGGTAGTGGCGGCGCGGATGGAATTCTGGAGTTTCTTTTCCAGAAATAACGAGACTTTATCACACACACGCCCGATCTGGCCGGACTTTTCGCCGGCTCGCAGCATCTGAATGATGCCCGGGGCGATCAGATGGCTATTGGGGGCGATGATAATGGCATCGGAAAGCTGATAGCCATCACGAATGCGGGCATCCACACTGTCCCACATCCCGCGAAAATAACAATTATCACAGGACGTCCGCATCACATCGATAGACTCCAGCAGGGTTACACCGGTGTTAACCATCGTGGCCAGGATACGCATACTGCGAGTCAGGACACTATCGACGTACATCGTCCCTAAAATAGGCGTATGAATCATCATCCAGTCGATAATTTTCTGACCTGAGGGGGTTTTCTTCCAGGCAGAAAACCCCACAAAGAACAGACAGCCCAAGGTTACAAAACTTGCCAGAAACATCGGGTCGGCCAACAGGCTGCTGCATTTGACCAGGGCCTGGGTTAGCATGGGCAGCGCTGCGCCGCGGGATTCATAAATACGGGTAAACCGCGGCAGCACGAAGAACATCAGGGAGCCGGTCGCAGCGACAGCCATTAACAGCATGATGATGGGATAAATCATGGCGCTTTTGACCTGCTTACGAGTATCGGCGTCGGCATTGAGATAGCCCGCCAGCACATCCAGCATGTGAGACATCCGCCCGGAGGCTTCGGAAGCCTTGACCATGCTAATGAACATGGTGTCGAATATCCGGGGATAGTTGGACAACGCTGCCGAAAAACTGTCGCCGTTTTTGAGACGTTCGGCAATCTCTTCGACCACCAGTCGGAATGCCCCGGGTTTCATTTGTTCGGAAATGGCCGCGATGGCATCGCTGAGAACGACCCCGCTGTCAAGCATGACCGAAAGCTGGGTCGTAAACATAATCCGTTCCTGTGAACCGACACGGACATGGGAATACATCGACTTTTTGGAGGTCTGGGCCGCTTCACGCACCAGACCTGTCGCGGCGGCATCGCCTGCTTTGCGAGTCGCTCTATCAAGTGTATTGGCGGAATACGGCGTCATCGCAATCCTCGGTTATTCATTGACATTGGCCACGCGGAGAATTTCATCAATGGTGGTGATGCCGGCGGCAATTTTATCCACCCCATCCATATGCAGCGGTCGCATGCCGCTGTCAATCGCCGCGTTGCGCAAGGCTTTGAGTGTGGCTTTCTGCACGATCATATCCTGGATTCGGTCGTCAGGGATAAACAGTTCGTGAATGGCAATGCGTCCGACATACCCGGTGTTACGGCATTTTTTGCAGCCAATGCCGCGATAAAATTTCGGAACAGAGCCGGACCACTTCTCGACCATGCGCCGAATCGTCGGGGCCGGTTCGTATTCTTCCTTGCAGTTGGGGCAAATCTTGCGCACCAGACGCTGAGCCAGGACCCCGATGAGCGAAGCACTGACCAGATAGGGAGCGACTCCAAGATCCACCAAACGGGTGATGGCGCCGGGGGCATCGTTGGTGTGCAGGGTAGACAGCACCAGGTGGCCTGTCAGTGCCGCCTGCACCGCAATCGAGGCGGTTTCCTGGTCGCGAATTTCGCCGACCATGACGATATCCGGGTCCTGTCGCAGAAGACTTCGCAACGCATTGGCAAAGGTAAATCCCGCGGCATCGTGGACTTCGAACTGGTTGATGGCGGTAATATGACATTCCACCGGATCTTCGACGGTGCAGATGTTGACCTGCTCGTTATTCAGCTCGGCCAGAGCCGCATAGAGCGTGGTATTTTTGCCGGAGCCGGTCGGGCCGGTCACCAGTACAATGCCGTTGGGAGCATTAATGATTTTGCGGAAACGCTGGAGGTTTTCATACGAAAATCCAAGCGATTCAAGATTGGTCAGAATCCGGCGGGCATCAATCACACGGATGACGACCTTTTCACCGAAGATGCCGGGCATGACCGAGACGCGAAGGTCGATGGGCCGGGACTGCATCAGAACGTGAATGCTGCCGTCCTGGGGAAGCCGCCGCTGGGCAATGTCCAGCTCAGCCATGATTTTGATGCGTGATACAATTGCCGCATGCATCTGGTACGGCGGACGAATTTTTTCATACAGCCGGCCATCCACGCGATACCGAACCCGCAGCTTCTTTTCATCCGGCTCGATATGGATATCACTGGCGTTTTCGTGAACGGCATTATAAATCAGATAATTGACCAGCTTGACAACCGGTGACTGCCCAGCGACTTCCTCAAGGTCGGAAATATCCTCGGGAAGATTTTCGATCATGGTGAAGTCTTCGAGGGCCGAATCATCGATGATATCATCGATGACAAACACATTCGCCGCCGGCATATAGGTTTGCAGCGTAGCCCGGATGTCATGGGCGGTGGCACATACCACCTGAACGCGACAGCCGGCCAGACGTTCGATTTCATCAATCAAAAACACATTGGACGGCTCACTGAGAGCAACCGTCAGCACACCACGGACTTTGAACAGCGGCAGCACGGCATGTTCTTCCAGGAAGTCCCGCGGGAGCAGTTCAACAACGCCGGGATCACAGAGTTTGGGACTGACCGGGGCATACGGAACACTGTAGGCTTCGGCCAGTGCAGAGGCAATCTGGTTTTCGGTGCAGAAGCCCATTTCGACGAGCAGCTCACCAAGCAGTTTTTTGTGTCCGGAGTCGCGCTGCTGGGACAGAGCTTCTTCGATCTGCTCGGCAGTCACAATCTGCCGGCCCAGCAGGACTTGTCCCAATTGCAGTTTTTTGATGGAAGCGACGTCAGACATTCGTGGCAATGATCCTCAGGCAAAACTTTTCACGGCTTCGGCCAGGTCCGGATAACTGTCAAATTGACCCAGCAGCCGGGTGATTTCCAGAATCTTACGGCAGGTCTCATCGAGGCCGGCCAGTTTGAATTGACGCAGACGGTCATGACACTGGTCGTTGACATCCAGCAGGGCTTCGATCGTCTGGCTGTCGAGCAGAACCACCTTGCTCATATCCAGCACAATCCCTTCATTATTCTTATCTGCCAGAAGCGTATTGACAACATCCTCAAACGGCTTGAGGGTCTCCTGGGTAAACTCACCCTGAAGACTGAGAATGGCTACGGCGTTATGAGTCTGGACGTCAATTTTCATCGCAGCAGTACTCCTACGGCCATGGTGCCGTATTCCGAGAAATTGCTGTAGTCCCAGGTTTCGATAAAGCCATCCTGAATAATATGCCAGAGCTTATCGATATCGCTGTCGAGAAAAACCCTGGCGATATCGGGATCAAACTGGGTGCCGGAGGCTTTTTGAATCTCGGCCAGGGCCCGCTTGAGGCTCATCGCGTCACGATAGATCCGTTTGGAGGTCATGGCATCAAAAGAGTCCGCCAGAGCAATAATCCGCCCGACCAGTGGAATCTCATGCCCTGCCAGCCCCTGGGGATAGCCTTTGCCGTCAAAGCGTTCATGGTGATGGAGGACGCCGGCGACAATGGATTTCATCTGGGAAATCTCTGAGAGAATCGCAGCACCGATGCGCGGGTGAGCCATAATGACGGCCCGTTCCTCGTCGGTCAGCTTGCCGCGCTTGCGCAGGACATTTTCGGCAACACCGATTTTGCCGATGTCATGCAGCAGGCCGGCCAGATAGACATAATGGATGGTATCTTTGGGAATCTCCTGCACATGGCCCAGATGTTCAGCAATCCAGCGGGAAATAAAGGCCACACGCTCAGAATGCCCCCGGGTGTACTGATCCTTGGCATCAATCGAATTGGTCAGGGCTTTGAGCGAACCCACAAACAGGTCCTTGAGGTCGCCAAACAGACGGCCGTTTTCAATGAAAACGGCACATTCATTGGCAACCGAGTTGAACAGCTTGATATCGGTGCTGTCAAAGTCAGGTTTATTCAGAACATTGGTGGCAACCATCAGGCCGATGATTCGGTCGCCGCCGATCAGCGGAACGGCAATAATCGTTTTGACATTGGCCGGCCAGGTGTATTTGAACGGTCCATAGACATTGCTGTCCAAGAGGGCTTCTTTGCCGTCGGCCAGCTCGGAGGCCAGATGGACCTGCAGAATATCCGCCATGTTCGAATCAATCGTCACATAGCCGCAGCCGGCAGTCAGAACCAGACGTTTCTGACCGTCGATTTTTTTATCAAGATAGATCGCCAGACCTTCAACACTGACCAGACCGGTCAGCTGATCGCAGGCATACTGCAGGAACTCGGCATTGCTCTGGGTCACCTTCATGTGAGTACTGAGGTTATAGAGCAGAACAATCTGTTCATAGGTCTGCGACAGTTCGATGGAGAGTTTTTCGATCCGGCCGGACTGGAGATCGGCAGCTTCATATTCGGCCCCAAATTCATCCAGCTGGGCCGCAAGCCGGTCCTGAAGCGTATCGGCCACAATTAAATCAATCAATTCCTTTTCGTCCAGTGCATGACGACGGCAAAAATCCTGAAGGCCCGGCTTGAGCACGACCTGACCAGTCGTACCGGCATCGAGAACAACAACCGCATCCGGCCGGCCGGCCCGATACAGGATCCGCATCCACAGACGTGACGGGCTGTCAAACAGACGAGTCCCCTGAAAGGGACAGGCCAGAGCCTCGCTGACCAGCGGCATGAGGGTTTCAGGCGACGTCTGCCCCTGCCCGGCATCAGCCTGGAAAATACAGGCAGGACGAGTATCAAATACCGTCAGGTTCATTCCCTGCCGGTTTATACTATGCGCCAGGCGGTTGAGCAAAGCAAGCTGCCAGGAAGAAATCGTTTGTTGAACCATGCTGTTCATCCGTCATTTATCCTTGGGGTTCTCGTCTGAGCATCGTTGTTTTCATGACACATGAACCGTCTGTTTAAGCACCTCTTCCACCGTCTGAAGCACTTCCCGGGGACTGAACGGCTTGCTCAGGCAGGCCGCAATCTGGAGTGCCTGCTTTTGCTGGTCCTCAATGGCAAACCCGCGTGCGGTCAGCATAATCACAGGAATGGCAGAAGTCTGCTCGTCAGCCCGCAGTTTTTCGATCAATTCCAGACCCGTCAGGCCGGGCATTTGATAATCGGTCACGATAATATCGGGTTTGTGCTGGACGGCAAGGGTATAGGCCGCGGCACCATTATCTGCAGTCAGAACCTCAAACCCGTTGTTTTTGAGCTTGATGGCAACCACCTGCACAATATGAAACTCATCATCCACAACAAGTGCTTTTCGATCCGCCATGGTTTATCTCCGATAAAAATGGTTGAGGTCAGACAACAGGGGCCGTGTGGGGAGACGCCAGCGGTAATACAAACCCGAAGGTGCTGCCCTGCCCCTGCTTGCTGCGCACAAAGACTCTGCCGTTATGCACTGTTTCGACAATTTGACGAACCAAATTAAGCCCCAAACCAGTGCCCTTGGCGAAATTTTTATTCGCCTCCACCCGGAAAAATTTCCCGAATAATTTATCGATGTCCTGCTCGGGGATGCCGATACCGGTATCGGTTACCGACACGGTAATGGTGCCGTCCACATCGTTCATATCAAGCTGGACCGAGACTTGGCCGCCGGCAGGGGTGTACTTGACGGCATTGCTGAGCAGATTAACGACCACCTGCATCATCATATCCCGGTCGGCATAGACCTGATCGCACAGGATCGGGGCCGGTGCAGTCAGGGTAATATTTTTTTCCTGCGCATAGCTGTGCATCATCTCGACCGCATCACGGATAATCAGAGCCAGGCTCAGATTCTGGCGATTGACTTTCATAAGACCGGATTCAATGCGGGAAATATTGAGAATATCCTCAATCAGGCGATTAAGCCGCTGGGCCTGCCCCTGAATGATTTCACAGAACTGACGGATGGCCGCTTCATCCTGGGCTTCGCCGTCCACCAGCATCTCGGCATAGGCGTTGATGGAGGCCAGCGGGGTTTTCAGCTCATGGGAGACATGGCTGACGAAATCGTTTTTGGCCTGAGAGATTTCTTTTTCGCGGGTTATATCATGCAGGATCGCCACCACGGATACAACCTGACCGCTGTCATCAAGAACCGAGGACAGCAGGCAGTCAAACCAGGCCTTCGCACCGCTGCGGTTCAGTGACAATTCATGGCGAACGTGGCGAACTTTGCTGGAGCGGGCCCGGATAATCAGGTCCGCCAGTGGATTGTCGGGCAGATTGTCTTTGAGCGGTTTGAGGGCTGCTTTTTCGGATTCAAAGCCGAGCAGTGTTTCGGCGGCAGGATTGGCCAGAATCAGACGATCCTGGTCATCGCAGACCAGGACGGCATCATGAATACTGTTGAGGATCGCCTCGACACCGGACTTGCGGCGGCGAAGCAGCTGAAGCTGAAGACTGAGTTCCTGCACTTCGCGGCGGGCCTGCTGCAGCGGCTGTAGTGTTTTATCGAGACAGTCCCGCAATGCCGCAGCCAGAGGCTTCAGGGTCGAGGAAGAAACCGAATCCACAATCGGACGATCACTGCCCAGAGCCTGCGTCATGGCCTGCACATCGACGGTAATATGAATCAGGCAGTAGGCCAGACCTGCAGCGGCAATCAGACCGACAATACCGCAGGCCAGCAGAATGGGCCCGGGCAGTGTGACGGTCGCAGCAGCAATACTTCCGCCAGAGGCCAGCACCACCCCCAGCAGACAAAATGCCAAGATCCCTTTCATAGACATGGATTCCTGTTTTGGCAATTCGCGTGTCCTGCGTGATTCATCAGTTGGTATTCTGATTCATCAACAACGCCGCCAGCGGGCTTTCGGGATAAATCTGAATCGCCTTATCGAAAGCCGCCTGAGCCTGTTCCATCCGGCCCATCTTCAGATAGCAGCGGCCGGCCATAAAGCAGGCAAATCCCCCGACCTGAGGATCACCCGACAAGCGGGTAAACCGCTCCAGCGCCGACAGGTATTTTTTGTCGAGGTAGTCGGCACTACCCAGGATGGCATCTGCCTGGGGACATTGGTGCTTGTAGGACAGGGCTTTCTGGGCCGAATAGCGTGCCCGCTTCAGGTCCGACATCCCCAGCGCCGCCTGGGCCATTCCCAGCCAGACATCGGGGTCGCTGCGTCGCATCACGCTGAGTTTATCAAATGCATTCAGCGCATCTCGATACTGGCCGGCACTCAGAGAACAGGATGCCAGCAGCCGCAGGTAGTTTTCTTTCTGCGATTCATCGGCCATCGCGACCAGCTTGTCATAGATATCGGCTGCCTCCTGCCACTGGCCGGCGGCAACATAGATCATTGCCATGGCACTCAGAACACCCTGATTTTGAGGCTCCACCAGAATTGCCCGACGATAGAGCTGAATCGCCTTGTCACGATCGCCCAGGCGATTGGCAGTCGCGGCCGCGGCGCTGAGCAACGGCACATTTTTACTGTTGGAAGCAAGCTGACTGTCAAGGCAGCGAGCCGCTTCCTCGCTGCGTCCCAGCACATTCATTGTGGCAGCCACAGCCAGGGCATACTCCACATTGCCCGCATCGCAGGTCAGGGCTTTCTGATAACAGTCAAGGGCCAGGGTGTGATTATCCCCGGATTGCGCAACCACGCCTGAACCAAACCAGGCTTCTGCCAGATTGGGATCGCAGGCCAGGGCCTTGCCGAAGGCATCACGAGCAGGAATCAATTTGCCTTCAGCCAGCTCGATTTTGCCCAGCAGGCAATAGGCCGGAGCATGGGCGGAATCGGCATCGAGCACCTCGGTGACGCTCTGGCGTGCTTCAGAATACAGCCCCTGCTCAAATTGCACCTGTGCAGCCGACAGCTTGACCGGGCCGGCAGTCTGATCGTATTGATCCTTGATTGCACGAGTGCTTTGCTGCTGGGTTTCACATCCCGCCAGCATCACCAGCAGGCATAATCCAATATATCCGTAAATGGTTCTTGGTATCGCTGTCATAGTTCCATCTCCTGATCCGTCATCGTGACGGATAATCAGGACGCCGCGGCAGTGTCACTGCCGCAGCGCCCTGAATAATGCTTGACCCAAAGGGCTATTTGACTTGATCTGCTGCAACGGACCTCTTAGCGACGCTGCCACTTGCCAGATTCTTCCTTTTCCAGATTGCCCAGCATAATGCGTTCAATCTGATTGACCTGATCAGGCTGTGTTTCCCGGATAATCCGTTCTCTGAGGCGGGTGGCATCGAGGTAATTACGCTGGGCATCCCAGAACCAGTAGCCATCCAGCTCGGCCAGCGCAGCTTCTTTGTTGCCTTCGTTGTAGAGCTTGACGGCATTGGCATACCGGATTTCATCCAGTCGTGCCCGGCTGAGCCAACTGAGATTCTGACGGGCCTGGGAAGTCAGACGTTCAACATCCTGCATCCGGGTAGCACCGTCGGCCTGCTCAGGCTCATTGATAATATGAGGCGTCAGCAGCACAATCAGCTCAGTGCGTACGGACTGGTCTTTCGTGCTTTTGAACAGCTCACCAACAAAAGGAATATCTCCCAGCAAAGGCACCTGACTGGTGGCACGGCTGGTTTTTTCCTGGAACAGACCGCCCAGCACAATCGTCTTGCCGTCGCGGACCATTACATTGCTTTTGACTTCCGTGGTGGCTTTATTGGGCAGACCGCCAACCACCTGGCCGGTACTCTGTTCAGGACGGAGTTCCATGCGGATCAGACCATCGTTGCCGATGAAGGGACGGAATTCCAGGATGGTACCGCTTTTCAGAAACTCGACCTGCTGGGTGGCCCCATCGGCATTGGTATTCGTCAGAGTTAAATAACCGTCTTCTTTACCAATAATCAAACTGCCGGCCTGCTTATTGAGGGCCATAATCTTGGGATTGGCCAGCACGGTGGTGTCGGTGATTTCTTCCAGAGCACGGATAAACACGCGGACTTTGTCATTGAGAATGCCGATATTCAGACCGCTGGTCGCAGGGGCTCCCTGGAAGGTGGGGGCGAGCGCTCCGGCCATACCACGCTGCGATACACCTTCATCGCCAATGGTGGAAACCAGATGGCCCAGCGTATCAAAGTCGATACCAAACTGAGTTGTTTCATTCAGGGTGGCTTCCAGGATGGTCACTTCAATCAGAATCTGAGGAGGAGCCACGTCCACCTTTTCAATCATTTCACGAATGGCCTTGATGTTTTCAGGATAATCGGAAACCACCAGCATATCACGAATAGCAAGACTGTTGCCGCCATCCCCGGCCTTGGTATCCTTGGCCGCAGCGGTGGTGATGCCGATCTGGCCCATTTCGCTGAGCAGGGGTTTGGCCAGCTTGCTGGCTTCTTCGGAATTGATATAATACAGTGTAATGGTATCCCGATCCAGACGGGTCTTGTCGGCCTTGAATTCTTCCATCGTATAAACACGAATGAAATTGCCCTTGACATCGTATTTATGCGTGCCCAGAATGGCCTGAAGGGCTTCTTCAAAGGTCACATCATACAGGGTGCCGACGGTCACGTTGCCGTTGACTTTGGCGGAGGGAACGATATTCTTCTGGTACATCTGAGCCAGCATTTTGAGCGCATCCGTGATAGGCATATCCTTTTTAAAGGCGATCGTCTGCAGGGACTGCGCCGAGGGGGCAGGCGTAATCACCTCCGGCTGCGCGGGGGCAGCAGGCTGCTCAACTGCAGCAGGCGGCTGGGCAGCGGCAGGCTGTTCGGCAGCGACGGGCTGGGCATCGAATACCACCGCCGGCTGCTCTTCGGCAAATACCATAGCCGTCAGCAGTGTCAGTGCGATCAATCCGATCGCGGTTAACCATTGCTTTCTCGTTTTGTCGTTTGCTTCACGACGCATAAGACACCTTTCCTTTCTTACTGACCCGACTCAACCTCGGGCATTTTTAATTCCACGACATAATCCTGCCAGGCTAAACGAACCTGGTTTGCTTCAATTGCAATCACAGTACCCACCACAACTTCGTTTTGAATCCGGGCACGCAGCTGAGAGCCTTCTGAGACCACGACGCCGTTGATGCAGGCTTTTTCAGGAACAGCCTGCGTATTTTTGATGATGGCTTCCAGAGTAAAGCCCTGTGCAACGGCTTCCTGGGATAAGCGGGGTTTGGCCTGCACCTCCTCCGGCGGACAGGGTTGGGCCGTGCCGGCATCGCCTTGTGAGGCCCTCCATTGAAACGCCGTCCAGCGATCGGTTTTGAAGTAATCCGATGCAATGCGATCGTGCCGCCCGGGAATGCGGCTCAGAATGACAGGCTGGATCTGCAGCTTTGGGGCGACAACTTCATCCTGGCTTTGGGCAGCCGAGGACAAAGCTGCCTGGGCCGAAGCAGGGCCTTTGCGAAGCAGAGCCCTGCCCCACAGAACCGCCATCAGCACAACCAGCACCACTGCGGCGATGGTCTTGGGCTCAATGGTCTGCATGGAGCCGGCCAGACCCGCTGAATTCAATTTTTTAGGGGATGATTTCATTGCCATTGTAAAATATGCTAAATAACTGACCCGGCTGGGGTCTGATTTTGCGTCCGATAAAACACCTGCGCTTTGGCCGTCATGGTCAACTGACCCGAATAGTCCTTATCATTGGCCAGATCCATCTGCTCGATCCGCACCAGACGGTCCATGGTTTCCAGTGCATGGATAAACTCGAAAATATCCTGGAGCGAACCATTACACTGAATATCCAGCGCCACACTGTGAATGATGCCGTTTTGGGTTTCGGCGCCGGGCTTGACCTGCTGATCACGCAGGTTATGACGGCTCATCAGCTCGGCAATCTGCTGCCAGAGTGCGGCAAACTGGCGATTGTCAGGCACACACTGGTCAAATCGATTAGCCAGCGGCTCCAGCTGGGCGGTTTTCTCCAGGAGAATCTCATACTGATCAGAGCATTGCTGAACCTGTTCCAGCGTCATTGCCTGACGCTGAAGGATCTGCGTAATGACGTGTTTCTGCCAGGCAATCGGGATATACCCGAAAACCGCCACCCCCGCACAGACCAGGGCGCCAACCACCAGAATCCAGATTTGTTTTTTCTCAAATAACGGCATCCCAAACCACTCCACTACTTGACGATTTCATAATCGGCCAGCACACAGCGCAGTTCAAACTCAGTGGCACTGGAATCGCGTATTTTGACATTCCGGGAATAACCGGGCACCACCTGCCGAAAATAATCCGACTCTTCCAGCGCTGCAATCAGACCCGCAACGACCGAACCATCCGCGGCAATACCCTGCAAGACCACTTCGGTCTGCATGGGGACCGTCTCAGCGGAATGACTCTTGACCGTGCCGCTCGCACCGAGCCGCACCATGGGGCCAGCTGCCGCAGCATTTTGATTTTTGGACTCGATCGGAACCGTCTGGACACTCAGCCTGCTCAGCACCACATTCGGGCCGATACAGGCTGACAATTCGGCAAGAATCGATGCAAAAGGCGTTCGCGGCGTAATCCCTTTGAGCAGAAAAACCTTTTGATTCAGGCTGTCCCAGCGGAGCTGAAGCTGACGGAAGCGCTGAATGGTCTGAATCCCGCTGGACAAATGATCCCGCATGGTCGTCAATTCGGCCCGCGCCGTGGCCAGACTGTGCCCCGCCGCAAAACATCCCAGTGCAATCACAACCACGATGGCACTAAAGATCAGATATTGTCTGTGGTACCACAGCTTGCGCTTGCGGCCTGCACGATACCACTGCGGAATAAAATCGATTTCAGTCATACGGTTTCCTGAAATACCTCCTCCTCTTGGGTTATGCGATCGGAAACATTCAGTCCCCGCATCGCCAACCCCACGGCAACGGCCCACTCACACAGCTGAGGATTGCTGCGGCGATCCAGTCCGACCTGCTTGAGGTCAAATCCGCGAAGCGGTTCGGCAATCCGAATCTGCAGGCCCAGATGGCGACGCAGGGCATTCATAAGCGTGCTTTCATACGCCTCCCCGCCGGCAAAGACCGCCTCAGCAGGCCGCTGGCCGCGGAACGTTACAGCATAATATTTGAAACACAGGGCTATTTCGCGGGACAGGGTTTCAACCGCATTATTCATCGCGTCGGTGACCGCGTGAGTGGTTTCCGGATCGATATCTGTCGATTCAGGATAACGCAGCCTGGAGCGAAGCATCGCAGCCTCTTCCAGACGAATCCCCAGCCGACCGGCAACCTCCTCGGTCAAGTGCTCTCCGGCAATCGGTATTTGCTTGATAAACAGAATCTGATGACCTTTGCCGATGATGACTGTCGTGTAACGGCATCCGAGGTCCACCAGAACACTGACCAGATCCTTGTCTTCACGCCGGCGAAGGGACAACTGAAAACTGCGAAACAGAGCAGACGGCACGGTATCCAGCGTCACCGGCTCCAGGCGGGCTTCTTCCAGCATCGCCAGATGGTCGGCCAGGGCATCGCGTTCGACGCCGAAAAAGATGACTTCGTTTTTCATCTGATCGCCCTGAAAGACATTACCGGCTACCATATAGCGTAATTCATCCACATCGGGCTTGAGGCCGAAACGGGAGGCGACTTCTGTCCGCATGAATTGTTCAATTTCGTCGGGATTGTCCGTATCCAGACGCAGACTTTTGATTTTGAGGACATCTCCAGGCAGGCAACTGACAACCCGGCGCCCGGAAAAGTCGGCGCGGGACAGCATCTGGCGAATGGACGAAACGATGAATTCCCGGCGTGCAGCAGGATCGCGGCTTAGCCCCGGATCGATGACCGCATCCTGAGCGGCAACCACGCGGATGGCCTGGCTATCACGGCAAAGCTGAATCATCTTGATGGCACTATGCCCGATATCCAGACCAATCGGCTGTATTTTGGATGAATTCATCAGATTCCACATCGTTTATTGATTACCTTTATCAAGGCTGATTGATGATTACATACCCGGTCACAGGCTCAACATCAACATACAGGGTGAAAGCTCCGCCCTGCAGGGTGATGCGCCCGCTGGTCAATTTTGTCGCGGTGCCAATCCCCTTGTAAGGAGCACCGAGATAGTCAAACGTGATAGCATTACTCGCATCGGCATCAAAATTGGCCGAGACAAGATCCACCTGACTCAGACGCGAATTGGCATCAAAATTCACTACATAATTCTGCCCGTTCAGAGGATTTTTAATCACGGCATTGTCGGTGGTCCGACGGATTTCATAGGATTCGCCGGCAGGATTGAACACCACCGAATAATTCGTCTGGCGGGTCACTGCAAGCCCCCGGGCGTAATCCAGGTCGGCAGCGATGGTATTGGCCGCGGAACGGACCTGCATATCGGCCGCCGAAGACAGCGTGGGAACCACAATCATCGCCGCCACCGACAGAATCACAACCACCACCAGCAGCTCGATTAACGTAAATCCCTTTATTTCATGGCGTTCTAAGATTTTGTACTGCATTGTGTCTTACCTGTTTTTGATTTCCGGATCCAACAGACAATCCCGCACACACAATGTGCTTGCGTCGGTTCATGCGAAAATTCAATGCTGCCTCATACATACCTGTTTTATGGGGCTATTCGATCTGACGTCTATCGAATCCTGTGAGTGTTTCGACATTTGGTTTGCCCGGCTTAACCGGGTCTGTACGAAAACTGGATGACGGGTAAAATCCTTAGGCCGGTCCAAAACCGGCCGGGAAAAGCGCATAACGTGATATGCAGATATGAATAATATCAATTCCGGCAGAATAAAAGGCGATTGAGAGCCAGGACAGGCTTGTCCCAGCCGGGCAACACAACCGGAATCGCTTCTCAATCCGTGCAATCAACACTGAAAACAGGGATGGTGTCAATATAGCCGCACAAAACGAGCAGAAATCTCTGAAAACCGCACAAAGGAATGGATAGACCGTGTCGTGAACCGGCCGGGCCGGACAAGACGCAAAATCAATCCCTTTTCTGGGCAGAAATGCCATCACTGCCCCCCTTTGCTGCTGAATGACTTGGACTGCGTTATCGGACGTTATTGCCGATTGATTGAATTAAAGGTTGTTTTGCCGTCGGCAATCAGATAAACCACTTTGGCCGACAGATAACTTCTCGCTTTCTTTTCGGTTCCAACCTGATAATACGCCTCACAGGTCACTGGATACGTGCGTTTGGTTGCCGTGACAGTGGGTGCCTGGATATTCAATTCGTAACGGAATCTGCTGCTTAAATCGGGGCAAGCACTGACAATGGGCCAGACTGTATTGGGGTCGGGCGTATTGGGATCACCCTGAATCAGTGCCCTGGCGTGCTCAAGCCCTGACCAGGCAAGATAGTCGGCCTGATTGCGCAGTTCCAGATTCCATCCGGATGCCAGCGTCATATCAGCACGATAGAGATACCCCATCGAGATGGTTGTGACAGCGATCACAATAAACAGCGTGGACAACAGGACTGAACCATTTTGCCTGCGACCACGACGTTGTTTATGGTTGCTATGCCAAACTGCCATAACTGTACCCCCATAGTAGAACATGCTAAATGCTTAATTCCACATCTTGAAACCAATACCAGCCACAAAAATGCCTATGTTCAGACTGAAGCGGAAGGTTTCAGTACCGCTGTTTTGTCATCCCCCATCGATGCGAACAACTCTGTATCCCCCGCCGGATTTCTTATTTTTGCCTTTTTCCTTTTACCTTTTTACTGGTCATCAGTTTGTTTTCCCCCGCAGCGTACCGCTGATGGAATACGTCTGGGTCACGCCGTTTTCCACCATATTAAATTGCACGGTAATATGCTTGACCAGGGCTTTGTCTGCATTGTCCAGATAAAACTGGACATTAGAGCATTGTTTATAGTTTTCCTGAAACCCGGTCCCGCTGATAATAACCCAGTCACGCGTAGCACTGGTCCGGATATAGACATATTCTGAAGCGATATCGGGCAGGCCGTTGTTATTTTTATCCAGCCACAGCGTCAGACCCTGGCTATCAATGCCGGCGACCCGGTTAGCCCGCATGATCAAATCCGACAGCCGAGTCTGGAGCTGGAGCAGGTAGGCACCATTGCGCGAGACCTGGTCATTGGCGGTCTTGCCGGCACTTAGGGCCCCTGCCATCGTGGCCGCCGCTGCCAGAATAATCGAAGCGACCATCAGCGCCACCAGCAGCTCGGCTATCGTAAAACCACGATTTTGTTTTCGTTTTGACACCATTTCGGTAATCCCAATCGTCCTTCCATAGTAGCTCAAGCCTCCGTGCTTGAGATAAAATTTCCCGCCGCAAACATCCCAATAAATCGGCGAATCCCAAAACCGGCAAGCCCAGAGGCTTGCCCTATTTAATGCTTGTATTTATCCCCAATCAGCGTACTCAGATGAGCCGCAGAAAGACCTTTATAATCCACATCCACGGTAACCCAGATGAGCTTGACTCCGGCAATGTGGGCATACTCACAGGTCACCGTCCGGCTCAGGCCCGCATAGACATCTCCGGTCAGGAGGCTTCCGGTGCTATCGGTCAGTGTCCCCGCGGATTCTGTGAGGGTTTTGCCGACATAGCTGCTTTCCAGCTCACTAAAATCCTTCGCCGCCAGATACTCAATTTTATCAGCCGCCAGACGCGAGGCGATGATCCGCCGCTGGGCCTCAGTCTGGACGGATGCCGCAGCAACAAACGAGACCAGAATCCCCGACGCGGCAACGGCAAGAATCACCATCGCCATCATCACTTCAATCAGAGTAAATCCATTACTCGCACGGACTGGTTTATGTTTTTTCACAGTGCTTACTCATTGCTTATCAATTCAAAGATTAAAAATTAAAAAGCAAAATGACAAATTAAAATGCAAAAAGTGTGTTTTCTACCCACTAAACAGTATACGACAACTTCAACCTGCAGAATCGATTGGCCAGTACATACGTCTGGTTATGTCTTTTAAATTTTTACATTGTCATTTTGATTTTTACCTTTTTATTTTTCATATAAAACGACTGAATTTAACCCCATTCTCCAACAGAGAATAAAAACAGGCGGCCCCCCCGAACCGCCTGACGATGGATCGCTTTAATAGACTGTATGAAACAGATTATCACAGGCTCGAAAATCACCGGTGGCCGAATTAAACCACCACGCCGTGCCCTCGGTGCCATTGGGCTTTAAATTCGGATCATGAACACAGGTGATTGTATTGCGACAATCATCCTGACTGATAAAGGGATTCCCGGGAAACGACCGCAGATAGGCACTGGCCCCGGCTGGCCCCGGCGAGGTCAGGTCCCGGACAAAATGATCGGGACGAACTGGCTGGCCCGCTTTCGCCTGGCCAGGCAGAAGCCCCTCATGATCCGCCCGGTATAAATCGATCGCGCAGCGAACCAGATACAGTGTATCGGACAATTGAGCCAGTCGCCCTTCGCTGGCTGCCCGGCTAAACTGCGGAACCACGACCATCGAGATGCCCACAAGCACCACAAACCCGACGGCTATTTCCAGCCATGTTGGTTTCGGATTGATTTTCGGTGGATTCGATTCCATAAACCTCGTGCCCCCATATAACCATTT
>NZ_JBOGCL010000022.1:0-25639 GCF_050689095.1 Anaeroglomus insulsum | reverse complement strand
TCAAGGCTTCTTATCTATGGATGTGTTCCTGCCGTGCAGCGGTTTGACAGGCAGGTCAAAACGGATTGTGATGGCGAATTAACAGGGGTGTTGCTGAATATCCATCGCCATCATGACATGCCCAATCCCGGCCTCCTCGAATTCCTCCCCATATCGAACAAAGCCGGCCTTTTCATAAAATCCAACCGCATGGGTCTGAGAGGACAGATAAAAATGCCGAAGTCCGTTGTCTTTGCCGTACTGGATTAAGGCCTCCAGAATCCTGCGACCCACGCCGGTTCCGCGATAGGCCGGCAGTATCGCCATCCTGCCGATTTTGCCCTTCGGGTCGATTCGGCCCGTACCGATCGGCCTGTTTCCATCGCAGGCCAGGACATGTCTGCACAGCGGGTCATTTTGTCGGACACACAACATTATTGGCTGAACTCTATCCGGGTATATCTGAATGCCTCTGTTTTCGGATTCACGCCATCTTGTATCCATATTATCTTTGGATTTATTCAAAATATTTCTAAAAAAGTGAGCAAAATATCCTCTGAATTCGACATATATTAAACTGGGCTGAGGGAGGCCCACGGGAAGCAATTCCCGACCGAGTTGGTTGTTTTACTACGAAATCTAAACTACGAACTGTCGCAAAGGAGGAGCCAAGACAAAATACCAAACGAAGCCAATTTCCCATTTTACTTTTCTTTTATTTGTATGATCAAACGCTGACTCGTTGCCTGCCTGCGGTGCAAATTTTTGGTAATTTTATATCTCTATTTTGCGTCCTTGCTGGTAAACTAATCGGACTAAACATCGTATAAGACAGGGTTATACCAATAAAACATATATTTCAGGAGTTGTTATGAAGGCAATACATATCATTGTCGCAATGGTTCTGTTGGTTATGATGTCGATGGCTGCCTTTGCGGCCGACTGGCCGAACTGGCGCGGCCCGAATTGGAATGGGATTTCTGCCGAAAAAGACTGGGATCCCCTGGCCGTGAACGGAGCCAGCCCGCTCTGGAAAGCTGAAGTGGGGATTGGTTTTTCGACCATGGTCGTCGCCGATGGCAAACTGGTTACCATGGGCAATGTCGACAAAAAGACCGATGTGGTCTGGTGTCTCGATGCCAAAACCGGCAAGCTGCTCTGGAAAAAAGAGTATCCCGAACCGTTAAAGGATAATTTATACGAAGGCGGCCCCAACGCCACCCCGACGATTGCCGATGGGAAGGTTTATACCCTTAGCAAAAGCGGCAAAGTCTTCTGCCTGAATCTTCAGGATGGCTCGATCATCTGGAATCGTGAATTGGGTATTAAAGTTCCGGAATGGGGCTTTGCGGGATCGCCGTTCATTCTGGGGGATTTGCTTATTTTAAACGTGTCTGAAAGTGGAGCCGCCTTGAATAAAAACAATGGCGACACTGTCTGGCAGGGCCAGGATAAGCCAGCAGGCTATGCTTCTCCTGTGAAAATGGACCTCCATGGTTCTACGCAGCTTGTGATTTTCGGTGCCGAACAGGTCCATGGTGTCGATCCCAAAACCGGTGCGGTAGCCTGGTCGTATCCGTGGAAAACCAACTATGGCGTCAATGCCTCCGACCCGATTGTCCAAGGAGAGGAAATCTTCCTGACCTCCGGCTACAATTTTGGCTGTGGTCTTATCCGGCTCCAGGCTGGCAAGCCGATCAAAGTCTGGCAGAATAAGAACATGCGATCCCAGCTTTCCGGGCCGGTCGTCATCGACGGATTTATCTACGGGATTGACGATGCCCAGCTGGTCTGTCTGGACTGGAAGACCGGCGACAAGAAATGGTCAGAGCCGTCAGTCGCCAAAGGCACCCTGATGGCCGCCGACGGCAAGCTGATTGTGCTGAGCGAAAAAGGCAAGCTGATCATTGCTGTGGCCAGCCCGGAAAAATTTGAACCCATCGCCTCAGCCCAGGTTTTGGATGGTCGCTGCTGGACGATGCCTACGCTGGCCGATAGCAAAATCTATGCCCGCAATGCCAGGGGCACGCTGGTTTGTATCGATGTAGCTCAAACCAAAGCCGCCTCTCGCTGATATGGGGGCGTGGTGGTGACAGCCCATACGGAGAGCTTCCGGGAGTCTGCGGCGTATGCGTTTCGGGCCGCAGTCAAAAGGTCCGAGGGGTGTATTCGATTGTGGTCTGATTATGTCCGAATGGAATCCAATTGATGAGCAAGCTGATTTTCTGTCAATGCAAGAAGGCTGCGATTGTCCCGGATGCGGTTCGTGATGCTCTGGCTGAGTGGCTTGGACGCAATCCCATTGCCTGTGAGGTGGTTGAGGATTTGTGCGGCCTGGCAGCCAATCATGATGACCGACTGGCCCGGTGGGCACAGCAGGAAGGTCTGGTTGTGGCAGCCTGTTATGAGCGGGCGGTGCGGTGGCTGTTTGCAATGGCCGGGGCGGAACTGAAAAGCGATGTTCGTGTGTTCAATCAGCGTGTGCAGACGGCACAGGAGATTGTCGCTGGGCTTGAGGCCATGCATCTGCCGGCCGGGCCGCAAAACGCCAGTGCCGCCGGACAGTGGGTGCCATGGTTTCCGGTTATCGATTACAGCCGGTGCCTTAATTGCCGGCAATGCTATAATTTTTGTCTGTTTGGTGTGTATGCGGTGGATGCGGACGGCAGGGTGCAGGTGAGTAAGCCTGCCAACTGCAAAACGGGCTGTCCGGCCTGTGCCCGGGTGTGTCCTGCGGCGGCGATTATCTTTGCAAAATATACCGAAAGTCCGTTCAATGGCGATGCGGTCGATGAACAGAAGCTGGCACAGCTTCGCCAGTCCAAAGATTTTAAGAATATGTCTCCCGAAATGATGCAGCGGTTGATTCGTGCCCGCATGGGGCAGCGAGCCGACGCGACCCAGACCCATAAAAAGCATGACCTATAAAGCATTACAACCCGCCGTTGTATTGGTGGCTGACCGTACGCTCAGTGCCCGGTATCGCGTTTTGTTTGAAGGCATTTTTGCCACGATGCAGACGACGCAGGTGCCTGAACCGGCGATGCGGTATTTTGTTGCACCGCCGGCTCGGACGGATGAACAGGGGCGGGCGTTGACGGCGCCGCTGGGCTTGCGGCGGGTGGAGGCGTCGCTGGTCGAGACGCTGGGACTGAAGGCTGAGGATGTGGTCTGCACGACGCCTGAACAATTGGAAAGTCTGCTGGGGCCCTGGACGAAAATCGTTGCCGTCAGTTCCAGCGACCCGCTGGGGATGGGGATGAGCAATACCACCACGACCAATTTCTGGTCGGGGGAACTGTATACGCGCCGCTGGACGCGGCAACTGCTGGAGCAGATTGGTCGGGCCAAAAGCAAATACCATTTCACGGTTGTTGGCGGCGGGGCGGGGGCGTGGCAGTGGAAGCGGTATGATGACCCGACGGCGGCTGCAGTCTTGGATGTGATTTATGAAGGCTATTTTGAAGGAGATGGGCCGGGCCTGTTTCGGGATATTCTGGATGGTAAATCAGTACCGCCTTCTGTCTGCTGCGACAAAACGTGCGCTGCGGGAATTCGCCCGATTCGCAGTGCGTCGCTGATGGGTATTGTGGAGCTGTCGCGCGGGTGCGGACGCGGATGCAAGTTCTGTACGATTGCCGCCAAAAAAATGGAACACCTGCCGCACGAGACCATCCTGGCGGACTTGCAGACCAATGTTGCCGGCGGAGTATGTTCGGCAGTCAGCGGCAGTGAGGATTTTTTTCGGTATGGTGCCCAGGGTGTCCGGCCGGAGTTTGAAAAGCTGCGCGGTCTGCTGGAACAGATGCGGCAAATTCGCGGCCTGTCGTTTATGCAGTTGGATCATGCCAATATATCGAGTGTGGCCCAGATGACCGATGACCAATTGCAGGAGGTTCGCCGGCTGCTGACGTGGGAAAAGCCGACTGATTTTCTGTGGGTCAATATGGGTGCGGAGTGTGCCAATGGTCATCTGGTAGCGGCCAACTGCCCGGGCAAGCTGGCACCCTATCGTGCGGAGGACTGGGAAGAATTGCTGTATTCCACCGCGGAACGGATGACCCGCAACGGGTATTTTGGCGTGTTCAGTCTGGTGCTGGGGCTGCCGGGCGAGACGCCGGGGGATGTCCAGCGGACGCTGAAGTTTGTGCGTTTTCTGGAAAAGCAGAACGCGGTGGTTTTTCCGGTGTTTTTCGAGCCGCTCAGTCCGGAACAGATTCAGGCGGGCTATCGGTTTACGCTGGATAAAATGACGGCGGCTCATCTGGAATTGTATCGAAGCTGTTATGAGATTAATTTCCGCCAGGTGCCGCGGCTGTTTTTTGATAATCAGCGGGCCGGCGGGGTGCCGTGGATCAAACGTGCGGCGATGCAGATACTCGGCAAAACCGAGGTCTATTCCTGGCGTAAGACATTCAGGCGACTGGGTCAGAAACTGGCGGCTGCTCATGGATAAACTGCAATTACATATCCCACTGCATCAACCGGTTGGGGCTGATGTCCCGGCGGATAAGGCGGTGCGCGATCGGCTGAAGGCTGCCTGCCGTGATATCACAGAACAGCGGGGGCTGGTCGGGCCGCTGTCGCTGGATGCGCTCAAATCGATTGCCGCCCAGGTTCTGGCCCAGATTGGGCTGAGTGAACAGTATCTGAAATTCGCCGTTGTGGTGTTGAATAATGAAGTGTATCGCAAGGCGTTGTCGAGGGTGCCATACGAAAAACGGCTGCTGTTATTGCCGCGGTGCATGCGGGATGAGAGGGTCTGCAAGGGGCAGTTCGATGAAATCGGTCTGCTGTGCCGCGGGTGCGGCGGGTGCGGGATTGATGCTCTGACCCAGTATGCTCAGCGGCTGGGGTATTCAGTGCTGGTGGCTGAAGGGTCACCGGTGGTGATGGGACTGCTGGAAGCCGGCGGGATAGAGGCGGTGGTTGGCGTCAGTTGTCTGTCGATGCTGGAAAAGATGTTCCCGTATATGGAAGCGGCAGCGTTTCCCGGTGTTGCGATACCCCTGCTGTATGACGGCTGTGTGCGGACGGCATTCGATGCCGACTGGCTGATGGACTTTCTGGAATCGACGGATGAGGACGATGCAGGCCGGCTGGACCTGCGGCAATTGCGTCAGCAGGTGCAAGCCTGGTTTGAGCCGGAGGCGCTGGCCCCCTGGATGGGGCGATCGCGGGGGCCGGTTGAAAAAGCGGCCATAGAGTGGCTTGCCCTGGCGGGAAAGCGGTGGCGGCCTGCCCTGGCGGCGGGGGTGTGGGCGGCGTTGACCCGGACCGAGGCGCATGCCTTGCCCCAGACGATTCAAAAGACTGCGGTTGCGGTGGAATGTTTTCACAAGGCCTCGCTGATTCATGATGATATTGAGGATGGGGACGATTTCCGCTATGGTCAAAAGACGCTGCATGCCCAGATGGGTGTGCCGATCGCACTCAATGTGGGTGATTATCTGATTGGGCTTGGGTATCAACTGCTGGCGGAGCTGGAGGTGGAGGCGGCGGTTCGTGCGGCGATGCTGTCTGCGGCGGCCCAGGGACATCGGGTTTTGTGTCTGGGGCAGGGGGCGGAGCTGGATTGGATGCGTCATCGTCAGCTGTTATCGAGGCAGGATGTGCTGCATATCTTTGAGCAGAAGACTTCACCTGCGTTTGAGGTGGCGCTGAAACTGGGGGCGATCCTGGCGGGGGCGGATCAGGGTCTGCTTGATACACTCGCCCAGTTTAGCCGCTACATCGGGCAGGCGTATCAGATTCGGGATGACATTCTGGATTGGATGTCTGCGGAGTCGGGCAGCGATACACAGACGGCGCGACTTTCGATTGTCAAGGCCATTGCTCTGGAAAAAGCCGTTGGGTCCGATCGGGATAAGCTGATGGATGCCTGGTCCGGCAGGGTCACGGGAATGGATGCACAAAATCTGTGCAGGACCTTATTTGACACATATCACGTGATTGCTGAAGCCCGGGGGGTACTGGGTGATTTTGGCCGGCAGGCGAGGGAGTGCCTGGAGGCGATTTCCTGCGGCGGCCTGAAGGTCTTTTTGCGCCGTGTGCTGGCCAAAATTCTGGATGAACTGGGAGAGCTGTCCTGTTGTGAGGACTATTCGCCAAGACATGATTGAGGCCCTGGGCAGGGGGCTGAGGGCGGCGGGAAAGGATCGGGACAAGATACTGAGCTATCTGGGGAGCCTGCAGAATCCGGATGGAGGATTTCGCGGACGCAGTGCGGCCAGCGATTTGTATTATTCGGTATTTGCGACAGAGCCTTTGCTGACGGCAGGCCAAGGCTGTGATGAGAAGGCATTGGCTGGTTATCTCCAAACCATCGATGCATCGCGATTGGATTTTATTCATCTGTGCTGTCTGATTCGGCTGCTGGGCAATCTGAGTCTGCTGGATGGGGCGATGGCGGGAATGCTTCAGGAGTGTCTGGAGCGATTCCGCTGTGGGGATGGTTGTTTTCATCATGCCGAGCCGGCAGCCCGGGGGTCGATCTATGGAATGTTTATGGCGATGGGGGCCTGTCAGGAATTAGGTTGCGAGTTGGATTCTGGCCGGGTGGGGCATTTTGTTCATTCATTTCAGAATGACGATGGTTCCTTCTGCAATGATAGGGAAACCTCGATGGGTACGGTTCCGGCGACGGCGGCGGCGATGGTGATGCTGCTGCAGGCCGGCTGCGGAGTGCATCCGGCCTCGGTTGAGTGGCTGTTGTCCTGTATGACCGACGCCGGCGGGATGGCGGTCAGCCCTGTGATGCCGGTTGCGGATTTACTCAGCACGTCAACGGCACTGCATTCGCTGCGGCTGGCCGGCGTTGACCTGGGACCGTTGCGTCAGAAGGCACTGCGATTTGTGAACCATTGTCTGACAGAAAGCGGCGGTTTTCAGGCTCATGAATTTGACCCGGCGGTCGATAGTGAATATACGTTTTATGGCATTCTGGCTTTAGGAAATCTCGGTGAATGATATTTTAAAACAGCAGGTGGCTTCTTTGTATCAGGCCTGTGCGGCTGAGCTGCTGGCGGAACGGACTCCCCTGGGCTTTTGGGAAGGGCGTCTTTCGTCCAGTCCGCTGGCCACAGCGGTTGCGGCTTTTGCGTTGTTTAAGGTGAATCCGGATCGGTATAGCAGATGGATTGAAAAGGGATTGGAATGGTTGTCGCGGACCCAGAACCCCGATGGCGGGTGGGGGGATACTGAGGGTGCCGATCCGAGCAATCTGAGTACGACGCTGCTGTGCCGGGCAGCGTTTTATGGATGCCGGGCAATTGGACCCTATGAGGTTACTCTGAACAAGGCTGAGCGGTGGATTGGGGCTACCGTTGGTTCGCTGGCCCCGAAAGCGGTTGTTGAGGCTGTCTATCGCAGGTACGGTCAGGACCGCACGTTTGCGGTGCCGATTCTGACGATGTGTGCGCTGTCGGGCAGTCTTGGTCCCGAAGGATGGCGTTCCGTGGTTGCGTTGCCGTTTGAGCTGGCGATGTTGCCGCGATGTCTTTTTCGATGGCTGAAACTGTCGGTGGTCAGTTATGCCCTGCCGGCTTTGATTGCGATGGGACAGGCCAAGTATTATTTTGATCCGCCGGGCAATGTTGTTGTGCGTTGGATTCGCGGGATTGTGCGGCTGCCGACGCTGCGATTTCTGGAACGACTGCAGCCGAATAACGGAGGCTTTCTGGAGGCGGCGCCGCTGACGGGATTTGTGACGATGTGTCTTGCAGCGACGGGTCTGGCGAATGAGGGCGTTGCCCGCAAGGGGGCGGAGTTTTTGCTGCGGTCAGTTCGTCCGGATGGGAGCTGGCCCATCGATACCAACCTGGCGACGTGGGTGACGACTCAGGCGGTCAAGGCTTTTGGGGATGATATCGAAACAGTGGTATCGGGTTCTGAACGCAAGCAGCTTGTTGAGTGGCTGCTGGGCCAGCAGTTCAGGCGAGTTCATCCCCTGACCGGGTCAGGGCCGGGGGGGTGGGGCTGGACGAATCAGCCAGGTGCGGTGCCGGATGCGGATGATACGGCGGGGGCACTGGTGGCGTTGTATTATCTGGATCGGAATCGGCCGGATGTTCAGGCAGCGGCACAGGAGGGGGTGAACTGGCTGCTGAATCTTCAAAATAGTGATGGGGGGGTTCCTACCTTTTGCCGGGGGTGGGGTCAACTGCCATTTGACCGGAGTTGTCCGGATATTACGGCTCATGCGATTCAGGCCTGGTCGCTGTGGCAAACAAAGCTTTCTTTGTCGCTCCAGAAACGATTGCAGGGTGCGATTGCCAAAGCACTGCGGTATTTAGCAGATCATCAGCGGAAGGATGGGGCCTGGCTGCCGTTGTGGTTTGGTCATCCGTTTGCTCCAGAGCAGGCTAATCCGGTGTATGGCACGGCCCAGGTCGTGGACGCTCTATTAACCAGGAATCAGCCTGTTGATTCTGTGGTTGGGGCACTGATAGCACCCTCCATAAAGTGGTTATTATCGGAACAGAAAAAGGATGGTTCCTGGGGGGCTGGGGCAGTGGGGACAGCGGAGGAAACCGCCCTGGCGGTTAGAGCACTTGGGTCCTATATGAGGCAAAACCAGATTGATTATGACGCCATTAAGCAGGCTATTGGCCGGGGGCTGAGGTGGTTAATGGATTCGGGGCATCAAACCGACAAAGCGGCTCCAATCGGGTTGTATTTCGCGAAACTGTGGTATTATGAAAGACTTTATCGGTCTATATTTACTCTTTCTGCATATCATGCCGGACTGAATCAGCCGGATGTTGGGGCAGGGAAACGATTTGGGAAAAATTAATAATTGCTTAATTATGCTGGCATTTCATTCGATTATTTTTATATTATAGGACGCAACTGCCCCTGTCAGGTACTGATCTGAATTGACCCGTACGATTGTGTTTCCTATAGTTTACTTGGTAACACAGAAACAATCATTATATGGGGTGGTTTTGAACAGCGAAAGCTGTTGACCGCAGTACGGGACAATGAAGATGAAAAAGGAATGGATGTTAGTCATATTAACGATTATTGCTTCGGCCTTTTCGCGAGCAGAGACGATTCAGGCCAATCAATATGCGATCTGGGGTATTAGTGATGATGAAATCGTTATCCCGGAAGGCTTTGTGATTACGGAAGCGGTATTAACCATCACCGAAGTGACCCCTCAAGATACGCACTACTATGTTCATCTGTTAGACAACACCAATCCTGGATTTCAGCGTACGACCACGACCGAACAGGGCAATGATTTTGAAGGGTATGGCGTACCCCTGCAGGGTGCCTTTGAAGACGGCAATCTGGTATTTCGTTTCAGTCAAAATAATGATGCGCAGTCGCGGATGTGGACGGTGTATGCCAATCCCTGTACCCTGCGTCTGGCTAATGCTTCGACGGTATCGCTTTCTTCGTCGATTCTGGAGCTGATGGAATATGCCGGAAACGGCAAGGGGTTTGGGATTGGCCTGGATAAGGAATACGACGGCCAGTCGTTTGCATTTCAGGATATGACTCTGGTGTTAACCCTTCAATCCTATAGTACCGTTTCTGCTGCTCAAACGCTGACTTTCAGCTACGAGACGGAAACCGATTATACGCGGGTTCCCGGCCTGGCCGGTTACTGGAAACTGGACGAAAGATGGGGGTCGGCTGAGGTGGAAGATTTTGGCCCCAACGGTGCATCCGGCGTGGCGAGTGCTGCCACGTCCTCGTTATCTGCCGAAGGCGATTTTGATGGAGGGTTTCAATTTGATGGTACCCAGAGTGTGACGATTGCCGACCATGATGGGCTGGATATGGGGACCGATGACTTTTCGATTTCCTTTTCCTTCAAGCTGGACAAGTTCAATCCTGCGGCTGCCTGGAATACGGTGTTGAGCAAGGGGGCTCTGGCGACGCGGGGGGCGTATTATGGGATGTATGTGGCCCGCAATAGCAAGCTGTATTTTATGGTTGGCGGGACGAGTCAATATGCCTGCTCGAACTTTGCGTTGAATGACGGGTTGCTTCATCATATTGTTGCGATGAGGGCCGGAGGCAATCTGGTGCTGTATGTTGATGGTGTGATGCAGGACAAAATCGGGGTGTATGCCGGGACGGTATCGAATGAGTCGGATCTGATGATTGGGGGAGATGGTACGAAGGGGGGGAATTTCTGCGGTGTGCTGGATGAAATTCGTATCTACCAATATGCGCTGACCGCAGAGGAGATTTACGATCTGACGGTGGATTCTGTGGGGACGCGGTTTGGGCTGGTCAGTGCCTGGAAGCTGGCGGATAACAGCGGGTCTAAAATCGTGGCAAACTCGGTTGTGTCTACGGCCAGAGGAACGTGTACGGTGAAAACATCGTCGCTGTATACCGATCAAGGATTTCGGTTCACGGGTACTCAGCGGGTGGCTGTTGCGAATAAAACGTTTTTGAATATGGGGACGGAAGATTTTTCGATCGCGCTGGCGATGAAACTGGATGAGAACCAGGCCATCAGTGGATGGAATGCGTTGCTGGCCAAGGGGCGGATTGCTGCAACCGGAGCTTTTTACGGGGTGTATGCCGGCAGTGATAAGCGCGTGTATTTTATGGTTGGCGGCAGCGACAATTACGCCTGTTCGGATCAGCCGCTGGATGATGGTCGATTCCACTCCATTATAGCCATGCGTTCGGGCGGTCAATTGGTGTTGTACGTGGATGGTGTGGCTCAGAGTCAGACGGGATTTTTTGACGGATCGGTGACCAATCGGGTGTCGCTGCAGATTGGAGGCGATGGTGTTGCGGGGCGGAATTTCTATGGCGTGCTGGGTGATATTCGGTTGTACAAATGTACGTTGCCCGCAGACCAGATTGATCAGATCCAGGCTGAGATTATGGCCGGACGGCTGGAGCAGGAATAACTGTTCCTGCCTGAATACATCGTGAGGTCGGACGTGGCGGGGGTTTTCATGCAGCGGTTATTGGGTTTTGTGAGGCCAACACGTTTCGGGGTTGAAGCGGTACTGACGGGGGAGTATTCTCATTTAGTGTCCACAGAAGGGGTGGAGCAGTGTGTACAGGGCTTGTCCGCATGCGGTGAATCCATCCATTAAGGTGTTGTGGCGGTTAAAGAGTCTGTTGGGGTCGTTTTTGATTTGCGTTGTGCCGCCGCCTGCGGCGACCAGTGCAGCGCCTGCCGCGACATCCCATTCGTTTTTAGGAGCCAGACTAATTGTTGCATCAGCCAGGCCTGCGGCTACCTGGGCCAGTTTGTAGGCAATCGAGCCGCAGGGGACGATTGTGAATGGTGCCGATTCGAGCGGTTTCCACAATCCTTTGCGGATTTCGCTGCGGCTGGCCAATACGCGTGCTCCTGCCAGTGTTGTTTTGTCCGTGGCTCGGGCGGGGGTGCCGTTGAGGGTTACGCCGGTGTCGAGGGAGCCGAGAAAAAGCTGTCCGGCCGGGGGATTCAAGATGCCGCCTGCGACCGGTTTGCCCTTGACGACCAATCCCACCGAAATACACCACTCCGGAATCCCCTCGACGAATTCCCGTGTGCCGTCTATGGGGTCCACAATCCAGACACGTTGTTTGTTTAATCGATCGGGATTGTCCGCCGTTTCCTCGGAAAGCCAGCCTTCGCCAGGTCCCAGCAGCATTTCTTTGAGGACTTTGTCCAGGGCAAAATCGGCTGCAGTGACAGGGTCTCCGCCGGCTTTTTTTTCGGCTGCGATGCGTCCCGGTGTAAATGCCGAAACGACCTTTGCCGCTTCAGCAAGGGCTTCCTGGATTCGCATCAAGTCTTTTTCAAGGCTATCCACTAGATCAAGATTCCCTTCTGTTTCAGGAAAGAGAGGACTGCGTGGACGTTTGCTTCGGGGGTTTCACTGCGGCTCAGGACCAGTGATGTTTCGATGTCTGTCGGCTCGTCACCCAGCCAGATGACTTCAATTAAGTCGCTGTCGACGGTGTTTTGGATGATGCGCAGATCTTCCTGCGTCAGGCCGATAGCAGTCACCACCAGAATCAGTCCGCTTTCGAGCATCAGGTTGGCGACTTCACCCAGACGCCGCAGGTGTTCGGGGCGGTGGGGCTGGTCGATGCCGGGTTTTTTAATATCGGCATCGACGCCATACAAGACGTTGGCAATGCCCATGAAGAAAACGAATCGTCCTTCGCTGAATAATGTCTGTTCGATGGCCCGGGCCAGAGCCTTTTTGCCGATGTTTTGTCTGCCGGTGATAATGACCAGACAGGGCCGCTGTCGATAGGCCTGCTGGCGCTGGTCGCGTGAAATCTCGCTTAAGGCCCACTTTTGATTGCGCCGCATGACGTAGTCACGGAGGTTTTCCTGGGCGTCGGGGAGGGCCTTGCGGACGATGCCTCCGCCACGAATTTCATAGTCATCGACAATGACAAATCGTCCTGTTCCTTCGATGACATCTGCCGGGTCGAAGGCAATGGCCCTGGCCGTCCGCAGGATGCAGTCGGCGACGTTGTGATAATTGACCTGCTGGCAGGATTGTTCGGCGGCCATCTGGGCGGCGTCGAGCGTTCTGAGAATCTCTTCGACGACCATCGGCTGACGTGCGGTGCCGATTTTCAGGATATATTCCTTATTTTTAACCAGGGGCTTTTTGCCCATCCAGAACAGGCTGACCTGCAGACGGGTGCTGACCTGGGGGGCGGGCTGGCCGGCTCTGGCGGCGATCTGGCCTCGTGCGATATAGATCTGGGTCTGGAGGGTTAGTGCCGCTGCGGTACCCGCTTCGAATTGCTGGGGGATTTCGGCGTTAAACTGTTCCAATGTCTTGACGATACTGCTTTTGCCGGAGGGATAAAAGATGAGTTCGTCGCCCACTCGGACGTTACCGCTTTCGACGGTTCCGGCGACAATCCGCCGTTTGTCGCCGGCAGCGGTGAATTTGTACACATCCTGCACCGGCATCCGGAAGGGCTTATGCAGGGGGGCGGGTTCCTTGACGAATGAGTCCAGTGTTTCCAGCACGGTCTTGCCCGTGTACCACGGCATTTTCCCGCTGCGGGCAGCAATGTTATCACCCTGCATGCCGCTGATGGGGATAAAAGTTCCCGCTAAGCCGGTCTGGCCGAGGAACTTGCCGTATTCGGTTGTGATCTTCTCAAATATCTCTTTGCTGTAGCCGACCAGGTCCATTTTGTTGACCAGCACCACCAGCTGACGAATTCCCAGCAGCGACAGCAGGTATCCATGCCGCCGGGAGTTTTCCTGAATGCCTTCTTCGGCGTCAATGACCAGGAGTGCCGCCTCTGCGTGTGAAGCGCCGGTTACCATATTTCGCAAAAACTCGATATGTCCGGGGGCATCAATAATAATGTAGTACCGTTTTGCGGTTTTGAAAAAGATGCGGGCCGCGTCGATGGTGATGCCCTGCGACCGCTCGTCTTTGAGTGCATCCAGCAGGAAGGCGTATTCGAAGGGCTTGCTGTTGCGCCGACACATTTCCTGAATCTGCTGCAGTTTACCCTGGGGCAGTGAATCCGTATCCGCCAGCAGTCTGCCGACGATGGTACTCTTGCCGTGATCGACATGTCCGACAATCACGATATTGAGCCGCTCTGTTAATGCCTGATTATCCATAGTGTATTTTGAGTGTATGTCAAGGCTTACATGTATCCTTCGCGTCGCAGGGTTTCCAGTCCGCCGCCGTCTTCGGCGTCCTGGGCTCGTCCGCTGCGTTCAGCGATGTTTTTCAACTGACCGCTTCGCAGTTCTTCGATGATTTCTTTGGGATTTTTCGCCTGCGACTGGATGGGGGACGTACACGGCGAGCATCCCAGCGAGCGATACCGCTTGCCGTCGCCCTGGTCATAATACAGCGAAACCGTCGGGATGTGTTCCCGTTCGATATATTCCCAGATGTTTAATTCCGTCCAGTCCAGCAGCGGATGTATCCGCACGTGGGTACCGGGTGCGAAATCCGTTTTGTATTGATTCCAGAATTCCGGGGGCTGGTCGGCGATATCCCAGTCGCTGTTGGTATCGCGTGCTGAAAAATAGCGTTCCTTGCTGCGGCTGCCTTCTTCATCGGCCCGCAGTCCGACAATCACACCGGTAAAGGGTTCGGTGTTGCTGTCCAGTTCGTATTGGTCGGCGGCATGATTGAATCGGTATCGCGGCCAGTCTCCGGCCAGGGTATGCTTGAGGGCCTCGGTTTTGAGCAGCCGACAGCAGGTCAGCCGGTCGGCGTTGCCGTCAGGAAAGGTTTTCTTGTCGGCCAGGGCCTGCGCATTGACGCCATAAATCATATCCAGTTTCCATTGGCGGGTCAGCCTGTCGCGGTAGGCAATCATCTCCGGGATTTTATAATGGGTATCGATATGCACCAGCGGAAAGGGTACATGTCCCAGAAAGGCCTTGCGTGCCAGCCACAGCAGGACGGTACTGTCCTTGCCGATGGACCACAGCATGCACAGGCTCTTGAAGCAGGCATACGCCTCGCGAAGGATATGAACGCTTTGATATTCCAGTTGATCCAGATGATCCATAGTCGCCTTTATAAATAGCGTTGTATGTAATCCAGAATTATTTTTTCCGACTGGTCGATGCTCTGCTGGTCGGTCTTGACAGTGATTTCAGGATGCAGCGGCTGTTCATACGGGTCATCCAGGCCGGTAAAGGATTGAATCTGGCCGGCCATGGCCTTTTTGTAAAGTCCCTTGACATCGCGTTGACGGCAGGTGTCCAGGGAAGCATCCACAAAGATTTCCACGAAGTTTTGACACAGCTTGCGGACAAAGTCCCGAGCTTCCCGGTAGGGTGAGATGAAGGATGCCACGACAATGACGCCGTGATGCTCCAGTCGGCTGGCCATATAGCCGACTCGCTTGATGTGTTCATCGCGGTCTTTGCGGGAAAACCCCGTGGCGGGAAACGCCGCACGCAGACTGTCACCATCGAGCCGTTCGACGGGACGGCCAGACTTGGCTAAATAGTCATAAACCCTGTCGGCCAAAGTACTTTTACCGGCGCCCGAAAGCCCGGTAAACCATAGCACAAAGGCCGGTTTTTCATGTGGTTGTGAGGTTTTATTCATCGTCGTTGATTCGTCTCAATTATCATTGCACACAATACCAGACTTTCTTAGCAATTACAATCCTGTATGTCTTTTTCTGAGCATTAAGCTGTCGACTAAAAGTATCCAGAACTCGGACGTGAAAATAAAAACCCGTTGAATCGGTTGTGTTTTTCCGCTATGATGACCCCGTTGACGATTTGATCCTTCAATGGAAAGGGAACGCTATGGATATCTTTGCCTTTGCGATGAAGATGGAACAAGACGGCGAAACCTTTTATCGGGAGCTTGCCCAAAAAACACCCCATAAAGGGGTTGCCAATATCCTCGAAATGCTGGCCGATGAGGAGGTCAAGCATTACAAGGCCATCAAAGCCATTCAGGGCGGTTCGCATACGATGTCTGAAACGGATGTCGTGGGCCGGGCCAGGAATATTTTTCAGCGGCTTCGCGAATTTGGCGATACATTTGATACGGCAACGGATGAAATTCATCTGTATCGGCAGGCGATGAAGCTGGAAAAGCAGAGCGAGGATTTTTATCTGGATCAAGCCGACCAGGTCACGGAGCCGGGTCAGAAGCAATTGTTTTTACAGTTAGCGGGTGAGGAGAAAAAGCACTATTATCTGCTCGAGAATATCGTGGATTTTGTCTCCCGTCCCCAGCACTGGCTGGAAAACGCCGAGTTTTTCCACATGGAAGATTATTAACATTTCAATCCCCATCGATTTTGGGAGGGCAACGTGGCACGCGGAAATGATTATTCGATAGTTCTGACCGGCCAGGCCGGGATGGGTGTCCAGACGGTCGAACAGCTTTTGATGCAGGTCTTCAAGCTGGCCGGGTTTCACATTTTTGCAACCAAGGAATATATGTCCCGTGTCCGGGGCGGAATGAATTCGACGTTGATTCGGGTCGGCGCCAAGCCCGTCCGGGCCTGTGTGGACCGCATCGACATCCTGATACCCCTCAACAAAGGCGGCATCCGGCACGTCGAAAGGCGGCTGTCCCCCGACACGCTGATTCTGGCCGAAAAGGAAATCTTTGAGGACCGGGCTGATTTTGGCCAATTGAATATCATCGACATTCCCTTTACGCAGATTGCTACGGGTCTTGGCAATAAGATTTATTCGAGTGTCGTTGCCGTTGGGGTGCTTGCGGCCCTGTTTGAGATTGAGCTGTCGGTGCTGAGCGATTTTATCACCCAACGCTTTGCCGGCAAAGACGAGGCGATTGTCTCGGGGAACCTGGCCGCCGCACGGGCGGGTTTTGAGCACGGCAAACGCATTGCCGCCCAAGAGCATCTGCAATTTCCCCTGCGTCCCGACGTTGCCGCCAAAGGCCGGATGCTGGTTAGCGGGGTGGAGGCCCTCGGTCTGGGGGCTGTTGCCGGCGGATGTAATTTCATCGGCGCTTATCCGATGTCGCCTTCGACGGGACTGCTGCAGTTTCTGGCCAAACATGCCGACACCTTCGGGATCGTCGTCGAACAGGCAGAGGATGAAATCGCCGGCATCAATATGGCCATCGGGGCCTGGTACGCCGGAGCTCGAGCTGTCGCCAGTACCTCCGGCGGAGGCTTTGCCCTGATGACCGAGGGGCTTAGCCTGGCCGGGATGATCGAAAGTCCGCTGGTTGTTCATATTGCCCAGCGTCCCGGCCCTGCGACCGGCCTGCCCACCCGCACCGAGCAGGGGGATCTGGAGCTGGCTCTCTACGCCGGCCACGGCGATTTCCCCCGTGCGATCCTCGCCCCCGGCAGCGTTGAGGAGGCTTTTTCGCTGATGCGTCAGGCGTTTGATATGGCTGACAAGACCCAGTCGCCGGTCTTTGTGCTCAGCGATCAGTATTTGGTGGATACCTATTATACGGTCGAACGGTTTGACGTGTCCGCCTGCAAAACCAGCCCGCAGATTATCAAGTCCTTCCGCGAATATCAGCGGTATGCCCTGACTGACAACGGGCTGTCGCCTCGTGCCGTCCCGGGCTATGGCGATGGTCTGGTTGTCGTCGATAGCGATGAGCACGACCCGCAGGGCCATATCACCGAAGACCTTGATCTGCGGGTCAAGATGGTCGATAAGCGGCTAAAAAAATTCGCCCTTCTTGAACAGGCCGCCATCGCCCCGACACTATGGCCCAACCTGAATTACGCCAAGCTGGTCATCTGCTGGGGATCCACTCAGCCGGTCGTCGAAGAGGCGATTGCCCGCCTGGGTCGTGTTGATGTAGCCATGCTGCATTGCGGACAGGTCTGGCCGATTCACCCGGCGGTGGCTGACTACGCCCGCCGGGCCGAAAGGGTCATCTGCATCGAAGGCAACGCTACAGGCCAGTTTGCCAAGCTCCTCAAGCTCCATAAGAACATCAAAATCGACCACCAGATCCTCAAATACAACGGCCTTCAGTTTTCGGTTGAGGAAGTGATGGAAAAACTGTCGGGGATTATTTAGGCAGTGAAGTGGAATGTGATGGCGGACAGGGGTATCGGGTTTGTGGAACACATAGGTATCTTGATAACCATGAGGCTTGAATAACAATGGATACAAAAGCATTTGATATGGGCAATATTGACATCGCATGGTGTCCGGGCTGCGGGGACTTTTTGATTTTGAAGGCCCTCAAGCAGGCGCTGGCGGAACTGGATATCGCCCCGGAGCATTTAGTGATGGTCTCGGGTATCGGGCAGGCTGCCAAGATTCCCCATTATCTCCGCTGCAATGCCTTCAACGGCCTGCACGGGCGGGCACTGTCACCGGCCTTTGCCATTCAGGTCAGCAACCCGCAACTGACCGTCATCGCCGAAAGCGGCGACGGCGACATGTACGGCGAAGGCGGCAACCACTTTATGCATACCATCCGCCGCAACCCCAAAATCACCAACATTGTCCACAATAACATGGTCTATGGTCTGACCAAAGGCCAGGCCTCGCCGACCAGCCGCCGCGGCTTTGTTACCCCCGTCCAGGTCAACGGTGTCATCGCCGAGCCGTTCAATCCGCTGGCCGTGGCCATTGCCCTGGACGCCTCCTTTGTCGCCCGCGTCTTCATCGGGGATCAGGAAAAGACCAAGGAAGTCCTTAAAAAAGCCATCACCCACCCCGGCTATGCCCTTGTTGATATTCTCCAGCCGTGTGTGTCCTTTAATAAGGTCAATACCTTCCAGTGGTTTAAGGACAATACGTATTACCTTGAAGGCAGCTACGACCCGCACAGCCGCGAAGAGGCCTTCAAGCGGGCCTGCGAGGAATTCCGCGGCGGCAAGCTGCCGCTGGGCATTTTCTATATCAACACCAGCAAGAAGCCCTATCACGAGCTGATCAATACCTACAAGGCTGACAAACGCCCCCTGTATCAGCGAACGCCGGACTATCAGGCCCTCCAGACCCTGATAAATTCCTATTGATTTTTTCAGCATTGTACTTATAGTAGCTCACAATCAAGAAGCTGTTTTTTGCTGCGCGTTTTCGCAGGGAAACGTGATTTTCAATCACCGCGATAAACGGCACCTTGCAGATGATTTCAGTGCACCATAATCTAAAACCTAACATTCAGGAGACACGATGCTTCAAGATGGCGATAAAGGCGTAATCATTCAGCGCGATAAACAGACATATGCAATTGCTCCGCATTTACCCTGTGGTGTGGTCACTCCCGATACGCTCCGCAAGCTGGCCGACGTTGCGGATAAATATCATGTTGCGGCTCTTAAAGTTACCAGTGCCGCCCGTATTGCCCTGGTGGGCATTCAGGAAGACCAGGTCGATGCCGTCTGGGCGGACCTGGGGCTTGCTCCGGGGGCAGCGATTGGTCTGTGTGTTCGCAGTGTCAAGGCCTGCCCCGGTACCACATTCTGCAAACGCGGCCAGCAGGACAGTCTGGGTATTGGGATGCTTCTGGACCAGAAATATCACGGGATGCAGCTTCCCGGCAAGCTCAAAATTGGCGTCTCCGGCTGCCCCAACGATTGCGCCGAGACCTGCATCAAGGATGTTGCCCTTATCGGAACTGCCAAGGGCTGGAAGGTAATGGTCGGCGGCAACGGCGGTGCCCGTCCGCGTCTGGCCCAGGAACTGGCCAAAGACGTCAGCACTGAAGAGGCGCTGGCGATTGTGGATCAAGTCATTCAGTATTATAAAACCCACGCTGACAAGAAGCACCGTCGGATCGGCGTCATGATTGATGAAATGGGACTGGACGCGTTCAAGAAAGCGGTTCTGGCCGGATAAGACAGCTTGGCTGTTCGCATTTTGCCGCTTTACAACCGCTTGACCCTGGATTATACTTTACAGGATGGAAAAAGACTTGAAAAACTCGGTCGGTATTGTTCAGACCCGCAAGATTCGGGTTGTGGAACAAGATGCGCCGCTGACCCTCAAAAGCGGCAAGACTCTGGGGCCGATTGATGTCGCCTATGAAACCTACGGTCAGTTGTCCCCGGAAAAAGACAATGCGATTCTGATTTGTCATGCTCTGTCAGGCAATGCCCATGTTGCCGGCTACAACAAACCCGACGATCGCAAGCCCGGCTGGTGGGATGCGATGGTTGGTCCCGGCAAGCCCATCGATACCAACGTCTATTTTGTCATCTGTTCGAATGTTCTGGGGGGCTGTTCCGGCACGACCGGGCCGTCTGATATCAATCCTGCGACAGGGATCCCGTATGGGCTGGACTTTCCGATTATTACCATCGAAGATATCGTCACGGTTCAGAAATTGATGCTCGAAAAGCTCGGTGTAACCCATCTGCTGGCGGTGGTTGGCGGATCCATGGGTGGGATGCAGGTTCTGCAGTGGGCCATCGCCTGGCCGGACTGGATCGACAGTGCGATTTGCATTGCCTCGACCACTCGGCTCAATGCCCAGTCGATCGCCTTTGATGCGGTTGGGCGCAATGCGATCCTTGGCGACCCAAACTTCAATAACGGCCAGTACCACAAGGCCGAACAGGGGCCAGCCCGGGGGCTGTCCATTGCCCGCATGATCGGCCACATTACGTATTTGTCCGAACAGTCCATGCGTGAAAAATTTGGCCGTGAACTCCGCAGTGCTGAACACTATCAGTATGACTTTAATTCCGAATTTTCGGTCGAAACATACCTGGATTATCAGGGGCAGACGTTTGTCGAGCGTTTTGACGCCAACAGTTATTTGTATATTACCAAGGCGATGGATTATTTCGACCTGAACCGGGAGTATGGCACGCTTCGCAATGCGTTTAATCGTGTTACCTGTCGGTTTCTGGTGATCAGCTTTTCCAGCGACTGGCTGTTTACGCCGGCCCAGTCTGAAGAAATTGTGGAGGCCCTGTGTGCCGAAGGCAAGGATGTGACGTATTGCAATATCTATTCACCCTACGGTCACGATGCCTTTCTGCTGGAATCGGCCTCACAGGATCGGCTTATTGCCGGATTTCTCGAATCGACGCTGGACCGGGTTCGCACCGGCTCGCGGTGCCTGTCCGAAAAGCACCCCTCCAAACAGCTTAAGACCATCGAGCGATCCAAGCGGCTTCGTGTCGATTATGAATTAATCAACAAGCTCATTACGCCTGACAGCCGTGTGCTGGACCTGGGCTGTGGTGATGGTGAACTGATGGCCCGTCTGATTCAGGACAAGCATATTACTGCCATTGGGATTGAACTTGAAGAAGACCTTGTGGTTCACACTGTCGAGCGGGGTTTGTCGGTTATTCACCGTGATATCGAACGGGGCCTGTCGCAGTTTCCCACCGATAGCTTTGATTATGTCATTTTGTCCCAGACGCTGCAGACGCTCCGTGACCCGGAAAAAGTTTTCAAGGAACTGCTTCGGATTGGTAAAAAGGTGGTGGTCTCATTCCCGAATTTTGCTCACTGGGCCTGTCGGATGCAGATGCTGCTGACCGGCCGTGCCCCCCAGCCCCGGCAGTTGCCGTTCCGCTGGTATAATTCGCCGAATATTCATTTTCTGTCGCTTAAGGATTTCGACGATTTCTGTGCCGAGCAGAATATTTATATTGAAAAGAAAATTCCCATTGGCCGTTCCAGTGCCATCGCGGTCAGACTGCTGCCGAATCTGCTGGCCTCTCAGGCGATCTATATTACCAGCAAGTATCAGAATGGGGCATAGTCCGTGGGCCTGAGTGCCTGATGTGGGGCTCTGCCCAAGGCATTCTGCTGGTCTTTTTCCGAGCGTGTCTTTTGGACTATAGCGGCTGGATGACAAATACTTCACCTGCAGCCAAGTGTTGCAAAGAGATGTTTTGCCAACCGCCTGCCTCACTCTGGTTTTCGATAGGAATCACATCATTAAGAATAGACCACACTGCGAATGGTGGCTTCGTCGGGTTCGCGGCCGGTGTAGATGCGGTATTGGGCCATGGCCTGGCGGATGAACATTTCGGTGCCGTTGACGACGCGGCAGCCTGCGGCGGCAGCTTCCTTGAGGAAGCGGGTTTCGCGCGGGGTGTAAATCGTGTCGAAGGCGGTCATGTGGGGTTTGAACAATTCTGCCTGCAGGGGTGAGGCGTCTACATTGGGGGCCATGCCGATACTGGTGCAGTTGATGACGATATCGGCGTCGAGGGAGGCCAGCGACTCAAGGCCTGCACTGCGGCAGCGGTATTCTTCGGCCAGGTGTCGGGCCTTGCTTTCGGTGCGGTTATAGATGGTTACTTCGGCGCCGGCATCGACCAGCCCGGCCACGACCGCCCGCGAGACTCCGCCGGCCCCGATGACGGCGGCCTTTTTGCTGTGGAGCTGGTGGCGTTCGATGCCAAGTGCCTCCGTCAGGGCGTCCATCGCCCCGATGTAGTCGGTGTTATAGGCGGTAATGATTCCATGACATCCGATTTTGAGTGTATTGGCGGCCCCGATAGTGACAGCCAGCGGCTCGACGTAGTCACCCTTATTGCGGGCATAGTTGATCGCGTGGGTCTTGTGGGGGATGGTAACGCTGAAGCCGGCGACATTCAGCCAGGGCCTGCGGAGCACGTTGTCCAGAAATGCGTCCAGCCCCTCACGCTCATCCTGCACCCAGAAGGGCAGATACAGGGCGTTGAGGTTGTCTTTGGTAAAGCAGGCGTTGAAAACGGCCGGACTGAGCGAGTGGCTGACAGGGTCGCCGATGACGCCGAGGATTTCGGTGCCTGGGTTGATGCTATCCCAGCGGAAGGATTGTTTGAGTTTCTGGACGGACCACTGGCCGGGCGCGGTGGCCTGCTGGTCGTCGAGTGCAGCGAAAGTCAGGAAAGCACCGAGCTTTTTGGCCAGTATCCGGCTGACGGCACCGGCCGGGCCCATCGCGAAAGTGATGGTGTCGGCGTCTTTGTCTTTGAGCAGGTCAAAGGCCTCAAAGCAATCATTGATGTGTCTGGCGGTGTAGATGAGCTTTGGGATGGCCTGCGGGCAGGTGGTGCGTATGGATTCATACAGCAGCGGCAGGTCGTCGAAGGTGCCCTCAAACTGGTGGGCCGACAGAATCAGCCGGGTTTGGGGACGGGCGGCCAGGGCGTCGAGAATGGCCGCCTTGGTGGGGCCGGTGAAGTTGGCGAATTCACAATCGACAAACTCGACGCCGGATTTGATGGCTTCGACGAGAATTTTGGTCCGGATTTTCTGTGACCAGGTGCCTATGCCGCCTTCGGCCTTATCCCGACAGGTCAGGATGGTCGGCAGGTGGCTCTGGCGGGCGGCCGCGAGGATGGGGGGGATGGCCTCCGGGGTCAGGTTGTCCAGATAATCGACCCGTAATTCGAGCATTTCGGCGCCAGCCTGAGAGGCCTGGGCGATCCGATGTTCGAATTGCGATAAATTCTGTCCAGAGATAGAAACTGCCAGATAAGTCATATCTAAAACTTATCTGGCAGTGTGTGAAACTTCAAGCAAAAAAGGGTTATGCCTTCTTTTGGTCGCCTTTATTTCCGTTGTCGCAGCCTTTTTCACCACCGCAACCTTCTTTATTTTCTTTGTTGCAGCAGCCTTTGTCTTTATTTTCTTTCTGGCAGGTGCCGCCGTCTTTGTTACAGCCGCAGTTTTGGTGACAAGCAGCTATCGCAGAGCTTCCGGCAACCATGAGAGCCACCAGCATTGTTATCAACCAAGTTCTCATTGTTCAATCTCCTAATTGTGAGGGGTTAATATCAAAAAGTACATCTGTTTCGTTGTTGACTCTACGGATACCCTAGTAAACAAGTTCGGTAATCTGGATTATTTTTCTGCAGGCGTCGGGGGATATTTTACCGAACATCCATAAGGCTTTACCCAAGGGGTGCTTACGGGTTTTTCGGCCAGCAGTTCATCGACGGTTTTTTCGACATAATTGACGTAGGTCTGGTTGGCAGGGGTCTTGCCCATGGGGGCGTTATCGGCCGCTCCATGATAGACGATCCGGCCTTTGGCGTCGATGACATAGACGTGCGGGGTGGTTTTGGCACTGTAGGCCTTGCCGGTCTTGCCGTCGGTGTCCAGCAGGATGTCGTAAGGCAGTTTATGCTGGGCGGCGAAGTCCTGGTTAGCTTTGGCGGTGGTGTAGTGGGTGCTGTTGACGGCAAACCAGACGACATCCTGTTTGGCGTATTTTTCAGCCAGTTTCTTAAATGTCTGGGCCTGGTAGTGAGCCTTGACGAATGGGCAGTCGTAGTTGAACCATTCGAGGACGACAATCTTGCCCTTGTAGTCGGCGAGCTTGACCTCTTTGCCATCCTGGTTGGTCAGGGTAAACAGCGGAGCGGCGTTGGGGTCTTTTTCGGCGGCTTTATCGGTGCCGATCTCAGCGTCGGCTGCGGCCAAAAAAGAACTGCCGCCGGCAGTTCCGTCGGCGGCAGGCTTGTCACCACAACCTTTTTTCTCCCCTCCACAGGCCGAGTCATCAGTCTGTACATTCGTCAGGTTTATGGCGGCTTTGTTTGTTTGATTCGTTTTTCCATCACATGCGGTCGTGTCATCTTTTTTCTTGTCGCAATCTGCATTATTATCGGTACTGCATGTGCTCAAGATTTGCGTCTCGGTCATGAACGCGGCTTTGTTATCTTTGTCTTTTTTATCGCCGCAGGTATCGGCCAATGATTGTGCAGTCAGCAGCAAAGCTCCTGAAAGCAGACCGACGATCCAGAGGTTTTTTGTCTTCATAGTTGGTTTCCTTTCACTGTCTGGGCGGATTTGGGCCGCCCGGTTTATTCCTTTTTCAAACAGCAATCGCTGATGATGTCTATATGCGCTGCTGGCTGGCGAAAAGTTCGGTAAAAAATGGCAAGTTGGTTCCATTTGGTTTGGTACTCGCTTTAAGTGATTGTCATTCCAGGAGATAAATAGTCTGTGAACCCGGGTCAATTGAACAAGCCAGGAGCAAGCCATGAAAATTACGAAATCTGTTGGGGGTGGGGGCTATTATTGAAGAGGAATTCTCTATCTTTACGATAACTAATAGATGTGTTTTTAGATGTTACGGAAAGGATATGCTGCAATGCTGTTGAGGAACGAAAAAATGAGAATTTCTGGCAAGGCTGTTAAGAGCTTGATTGGTTTTGTTCTATTCATCACAATAATTGGTTTGATGGCTGGGTGTACGGATCCGTACGCGCCAAAAATTGTCAGCCCTGTTGCAACGACGACGGAGATTATCGGACATTCGGTGCAGGGGCGGCCGATTGAGTGCCATCGGTTCGGGTCAGGGCCGGAGACGATATTGTTCCTGGCGTCGATTCACGGCAGTGAGCCGGCCGGGACGCCGCTGATGTGGAAGCTGATTGAGCAGATTCAGAAGGACCGGCGGCTGCTGAACGGCCGGACGATTCTGGTCATTCCGGTGGCCAATCCGGACGGGTATGCCGCACGGACGCGGGAGAATGTCAATGAGGTGGATTTGAACCGCAATTTCCCGGCGGATAACCGTATCAATATTACCGAATATGGGACACGGCCGCTGTCGGAGCCGGAGTCGAAGGCGCTGTATGATTTGATATTGCAGGCTCGGCCGGCGCGGGTGATCACCCTGCATCAGCCGCTCCAGTGCATTGATTATGACGGGCCGGGGCAGGCGATTGCTGAGAATATGGGGCGGGTGATGCCGCTGCCGGTGACAAAGCTGGGGGCGCGGCCGGGGTCGATGGGGGCATATGTGGGCGAGACGCTGGGGATTCCGATTATCACAGTCGAACTGCTGGCGACGGACCATCGGCTGACGGCCGATGAACTGTGGGCGCGGTACGGACGCGGGCTGGTGGCGGCGATTGTGTATCCGGAAGTGATGTATTGATTCAAGAACACAAGAACACAAGAACACAAGAACCTAAGAACTCAAGAACATAAGAATACAGGAATACAAGAAGGCAGGAATTGACGATTGTCGATTGCTGAGTGAGACACATTCCAATTGTCCATTTTCGATTATTCATTGGGGAAAGGGGAATAGAGGGTTCAAAATTGAGAATTGAGAAATACAACTCAAGGGCGGTGGCTTGGGCTGCTATTGGGCTGCGGGGGAAAGGGGCTAGATATTTCCGTTATCAGCTGTAGCGATAATCCGAAATTCCTAAACTTAGGATTGTTCGCAGAATAATGCTTTTAAAGCTTATATTCATCTGTTATAATCGAATTGGATCCAATCTAACGAGAAGTGTATTATTGTCGTTCGTTTTTTAGGGTGAAAAAAATGAAAATTAT
>NZ_JBOGCL010000021.1:0-28436 GCF_050689095.1 Anaeroglomus insulsum | reverse complement strand
GGGATTGCCGTAGACGGAAGAAGACAGAAGACTGTAGTCAGAATCCAGTATACGGCAGGTGCCGTAAACATCGTATTCGGATCTTTCCACAAGGATACAGTTGCTGGCCGTCAGATAGACGATGGCCGCGGGGCGCTGTACAGGTGGTCATGCAGATAGCGACGCATCGTATAGGTCGCACCCGGGCAGGAGGCATACACTACTTCGTCGATGTAGTTGCCATAGGCATATAGCTGCTTATATACGCCCGCCGACGTCGGCAGGTCGATATGGTTTTGTTCATAAACCATCAGAATTAACCACCCAAAAGTGCGAAAGTTTACCTTCTATAAGATTGAAAATAATGCGAGCGAAGGGAGTCGAACCCCCACATCCTTTCGGATACAAGGACCTAAACCTTGCGCGTCTGCCAATTCCGCCACGCTCGCTTTGTGTTAAAACAACTCATCAGTGGTGTCGTTATCTTTGTCGTTTGAATCAGCCGGATCTGACTCAGTCGGCTTTTGTTCCTCTTTGGCCGAAATCATCTCAATCCGTTTTTCCGCATCCTGTAAAATCCCCCGGCAATACCGTATCAGCTTCATCCCCTTTTCGTATTGTTCAAGGCTTTCCTGCAGCGGAACCTGCCCCATTTCAATACGGGAAACAATCTGATTGAGCTGGTCAATCGCCTGCTCAAAACTCAATTCGTCAGCTTTTTTTTCGCTTTTTGCCATCTTTATCTACTCTGCGTATTCTGGACAACGCTTTCAATCGTATTCTGCCGGGCCAGTTCCGTCTGAATCACATCGCCCGGCTTTACATCCGCTGCCGCAGTAACCACCTTGCCGGTACGCTGGTTGACGGTGATGCTGTATCCCCGTTCCAGCACCCCTCTTGGATTCAGCGCCTGTAATCTATTCTCCGCGGCGGTAATTTGCAACACCTTTTCCGAAAGTCTCTTATGAAACGCATATCCCGCACGCCCGGCCAACTGGTCAAGACGGTTTCGGCTGGCCAGCAAAAATCGCTTCGGCTCAATCCGGACCATCGCCATCTGGGCCTGCTGAATCGCCTGGCCGGCTCGTTTGAGCTTTTGTTCCAGTACCTCTTCGAGGTTGACTGCAACCTCATCCAGCCGCTGAATATTGTTCTCCAAAACCCGGCGGGGCTGTCGGAAAATGGCACTGGCCAGAATAGTCTGCAGCTGCAATTTCAGATGCCGTAGCTCCCCTTTTACCACCTGCCCCAGACGTTTTTCCGCAGATTCAAGACCTGCCAAGACCTCATTTATATCCGGCACCGCCAGCACGCCTGCCTGTGTCGGGGTCGAAGCTCGCACATCTGCCACAAAATCTGCGATAGTAAAATCTACCTCATGCCCAACTGCACTAATCACCGGCAGTTGGGAATCGTAAATCGCCCGGGCAACCACTTCCTCATTGAATGCCCACAGGTCCTCCATCGAACCCCCGCCCCGCCCTACAATCAGGACATCCAATCTCAGCTTTTTTCGCATTTGATTGGCCTTGCGAATGGCCGCCGCGATTTTGGCCGAGGCGCCTTCGCCCTGCACTGGCACATCAAATAAATATAACTCCGCACAGGGCCAGCGTTTATAGATACTATTGCGAATGTCCTCAATCGCCGCTCCGCTGGCACTGGTAATGACCCCAATATGCATCGGATATCGCGGCAGCGGTTTTTTATGTTCCTCCTTAAATAACCCCTCGGCCTGCAGTTTGAGCTTCATCTGTTCGAAGGCAAGCTGTAAGGCCCCCACCCCGGCCGGATCCAGTTTGTCAGCATAGAACTGGTACCGCCCTCCCTGAATATAGACCTTGACAGAACCGGTCGCTAATACGGCCATCCCATTTTCCGGCCGAAACTTGAGTGACTTAACCTTGCTTGCCCACATCACACAAGACAGAACACTGCCCGCATCCTTGAGTGAAAAATAGCAATGGCCACTGCTGTGGACCTTATAGTCGCTGATTTGCCCGCTGACAATCAGCCGGGACGGCAGATGCTCCTCGATTGCCGCAGCAACCATGTTACTAACCTGAGACACTGTGTATATTGTCAACTGACTTTTTGCCATCAAAACCACGTATTGTCAGAATAATCCCAGCAGGGCCTACAATGCCCGCAAAACCGCTGACTAATATACTAACAGATGTCAAAAAAAACAGGGGCAAACAAATAAATATTCGTGTGATTAGAACGATTTTCGCATGCTCTTCTGCAACCCCTTTGTTTTCATCCGATTTGTCCTGGAATTCAGAACTCAGTTCCAGAAAAATCTGACCTTTGTCAAAGACTGAAGTTTTAGGAGAGATAGCCCACGGGGATTTGAAACTAATGATTCGACTGCCGCAGTAAGTCGGGGCGGCGTTTGGACAGCCACTGAGGCAGATCTTTGCGGGTAGCCCCTTTCCAGAGGCCAGCGCCGGATTGCATAGCCTGATTCTGCAATTCAAGATAGGTATCAAAGTAGCTATGCTCATACGGTAAATACGCATATCCATAGCCTTCGGCAATAATACGCTCGTTGAGCACAGTACCATCCGGCAGGCGGATATAAGCCAGCAGCCGGCCGTATTTATCGCGTTGGTCGGCTTTTGAATCCAACAGGACACATACGGTCTTGTTTTCACATAATCGGCGTGTAAAGTCAGACGCTTCCGGCCCGAAATACATTACGCCGGTCTGCGGATTCTTGGTTTCAGGAGTATCAACCCCCAACAAGCGAACGCGGGTGGTCGGATATTCTTTGTCGGGTATTTTTAGATCGATGGTATCTCCATCGATGACGGCAGTAACCAAAAACTGCTGTTGGTGATATTTCTTCCAGTCCTCGGAGGGATAAAAACTGGACTGAACCGTCTGTCGGATAGAAACACCCGCCCATCGGTCCAGCATCAACCAGGCCGGTAAAACAACAAGGAAGAACAACACCCACAGTGTGTTCTTCCTTGTTCTGCTCATTGCGTATCGTTTGCGGCGTCTGCCCATGACTCCATTCCGCGTTGCCGCCAATCCATCAAAGCCGATCCCTTTTTGTGGGGACAGACCTCTATTGTCCGTTTATATTATTTCGGTTGTTTCCGCTTTTCGACGGTCTTATCCAGTTCGAATGCCGTGCAGACCGCTTCGTAAGCTTTCATCGCATCTTTGATATCTACCAGACAGCTGATGCGAATTTCGCTGGTAGTAATCGCTTCAATATTGATTTTGAGGTCAGCCAACGCCTTGAACATAATATTGGCCACACCATAATGCGACCGCATGCCAACACCCACCACGGATACCTCGGCGATGTCTTCACGGACAAACACATTGTCGCAATGGACCTGCCCGCGAATCTTCTCGATGGTTTCCTTGGCGGTCAACAGGTCTGATTTGCCAACAGTAAAGGACACATTGGCCTTTTCCGTGTTGATTTCGGTCTGAATGATGTCGTTAACAACCACTTTGGCTGCGGCCAGATGTTCGAAAATACGAGCCGATATGCCGGGCTTATTGTCAACGCCAATCATCGTAATTTTAGCAAGTTCTTTTTGTACGGTAGCACCGGAGACGAGAATACCTTCCATTTGGGGGACCTCATGAGTAATGTATGTACCTTCATTTTCGTTCATACTGCTGCGAACGTGAATTGTGACGTTGTATTTCTTGCCGAATTCAATAGAACGGCTGTGCATGACACCGGCGCCAAGACTGGCCAGTTCCAGAATCTCGTCGTAGCTGATCTGCTTCATCTTGACAGCATTTTTGAAAATACGGGGGTCGGCGGTATAAATGCCGTCCACATCGGTATAGATTTCACAAAACGATGCCCCCAGGGCCGCAGCCAGAGCCACCGCACTGGTATCAGAACCGCCTCGGCCCAGGGTCGTGATATTACCCTCTTCATCAATTCCCTGGAAACCGGCCACAAAAACAATATACCCCTCATCAAGCTTTTTCTTGATGATGGATCCGTCAATGCTCTTAATCCGGGCTTTGGTATACGAGTCGTCGGTCAGCATTCTGACCTGGGCACCCGTAAAACTGATAGCCTTGTGCCCCATTCCTTCTACTGCCATCGCCAGCAGCGAGACGGTCTGCTGCTCGCCTGTGCTCAGGAGCATATCCATCTCCCGTTTGGGCGGATTGGGATTGACCTCTTTGGCGTCGGCGATCAGCTCGTCAGTCTGCTGACCGCGAGCGGAGGCAACAACAACAACCTGGTTACCCTGCTGCTGGGCACGAATGGCACGCTGTGCAGCCCGCTTGATTTTCTCGGCATTGGCTACAGAGGTACCGCCAAATTTTTGTACAAGAATCGGCATAGCTTCATTGTCCTGCTGAAAACGATAGAAAGACCCGCTGTCCGGCCGTTGCCGGCAGTGAGTACACAAATGGGGTAATATATCCATACACCGAGTATTTGTCAATGAAGTTTTTGGGACTTTGGACCCCCAAAATCCCCTTCTGGATATTCCGCAGCGAAAAGTTTTGACATCCGCCGGGCAAGGACGTATAATCCGGGGGCGTTTTTGTCGCCAATCATAACTACTTTGCAGACAAGGCCTTCAGTCCTGTCTGCCAGGAAGGAAAGGGGAATACGATGACGTTGAAGACCTCCTGTAACAAGATAGGGATCCTGCTGACCGTTGCCGTGCTGCTGACAGCGGGCGGGTGTACAAATCCATTTGGCAAACAGCCCACCGAAGCGGAACTGATCGCCGAGCAGCTGGAAGAGCAGAAAGAACTGGCTGTCAGTCTGTATGTCGATGCGCTGATGCTCAATGAAATCGATGCCCATCAGGACGCCCTTAAAAAACTGGAACTGGCTACGGAGTTAAATCCGCAATTCGCCCTGGCCTATTCGATGAAAGGCGACATCTACCAGAAACAGCAGCATTACGCCAAAAGTGCCGATGCCTACGAGCGTGCCACCGAACTCGATCCCTGGTCATTCAAGGACTTTTTTAATCTGGGCAAAGTGACCGAGGCGATGAAGGAATTTGCCCGTGCGGTCAAGGCCTATACCAACGCATGCAAACTGGATCCCAGCCATTACGAATCGCATTACAAGGCGGCCCGTTGCTATTATGAACTGAAAGAATACGAACCGTCTCTGGAATATGCCAACAAGGCCAAGACCTTGAATCCGTCTTCGGGGGAAGTTGAAGCCCTGTTCGGCGATGTCTTTGAGGCCCAGAAAAACCATGCCGAGGCAATTGATTCGTATCGCCGGGCTTTGGAATTAAAGGGCAATGATCCCAACATTATGGTCCCGCTGGCGGTCTGCTACCTGCGAACCGGACGCTTCACCGCCGCCCGGGAATTGCTCAGCGATGTCATCGCCAGGGACCCCAAAAACGGTCCGGCCTATCAATACATCGGATACGCTCAACTGAAATTAAAGGAAACCGATGCCGCCATTGAAAGCTACAAAAAATCCGTCCAGATCAATGACAATGACTGGATGGCTCACAAGGGTCTGGGCGTTGCCTATATGCTGCTGGCAATGAAAAACAACGATGAAAAACTCAAGGCGCTGGCAGTGGAACACTGGACGATTTCTCTGCTCCTCAAACCGGACCAGCCGGAGCTGCAGGCCCTGATGGAAAAGCATAAATAATACCCGTTTCCGCTTTTGGACGACTGCAGGTCACTATGACTTATCACAAATCACAGACACCTCGCCACGCCGGACACAGAGTCCCGGATCTTACAGGGCATTTACTATTCTGGCCGATTGGCATCGGAGGGGCGGTGTTTGACCTGTGGAGCAAAAAAGCGGTATTTGACTGGCTGCCCTCCCTGCCTGGCGAAACGTATTCAATTGTTGAAGGCTACGTCCATTTTATTCTGCGAGTCAACGCCGGGGCAGCATTCAGCATGTTTTTTGGTCAACGGGCTTTTTTAACCGGAATTTCGATGGCAGCGTTTTTGGTTGTCATCGGTTTTTTTCTGTTCAGCGGTATTCATCGGCGGATTATCCAGTTCGCATTGGGTTGCATGGCCGCGGGAATTGTCGGCAATCTTTATGACCGAGCTTTTAATGATGGGCTGGTGCGGGATTTTATCGATGTTACAATTCCGATCATCGGTTATAACTGGCCGACGTTTAATATTGCCGACAGCCTGCTGTGTATCGGAGTAGGATTGCTGATTATCGCCAACCTTACTGCTCAAGCTGATCCAGCACCCGCTGCTCCACAAACAACGGCACATTAAGGCCGGAAGCCAGGCCCAACGCATCTGAAGGCCGGCTGTCCACCTGAATCAGATTATTGCCCTGCCGGATATAAATCACCGCATAGAAAGTGTGATCACGCAGATCGGTAATGACCACCTTTTCAACCTTACCGCCCATCTGTTCAATCACCCGAGCCAGCAGGTCGTGCGTCAGCGGACGTGGCAGCTCGATTCCCTTGAGCCGGCGGTCTATCGCCAGAATCTCGGGCATCCCGATGACAATCGGAAAACTTCGCCCCCCCTGCAGTTCCTTCAGGACAATCACCTGCTGATCGACGGATTCATTAATCAGGATTTGCGACAGTTCCATCGGGATTTCCATACACAGCCTTTCAATTAGGCCAGTTCGGCCAGGTGTTTATTCACCGCCTCGAGCTGGTCGGTCAGGTCTTTGAGTTTCTGGCGGCTCTGTTCGACGATTTCCGGCTTGGCCCGGCTGATGAAGCTTTCGTTGGACAGCTTGGCCTGCAGAGGTCGGATACCGTTTTCGATAAATTCCTTTTGCTTCTGCAGACGCAGCCGCTCGGCTTCCACATCCACAACATCGTGAACATAAATCTGCATTTCCTCAACAATTGCAGCGGCAGAATTGGCGGGCTTGGCGGCATCGGCTTCGATAATCAGTTTTTCCATTCCGGCCAGTTCACAAATCAGATGACTGCCCTCACGCAGCATCCCAAGACGGCCCTGCGGGGCAACAAGGGTCCCAATCAGCCGCTTGGCAGGATGAATATTGTACTTATTGCGGATATCGCGGATGGCACCGATGCAATGTTGCAGGGTTTCAATCTGCCGCTCGATATCCGGGGCGATAAACGCATCCAGCCCGGCAGGCCAGGGGGCAATCATAATCGACTCCGCCCAGGGGGCTTCGGCCAGTGTGCCCAGCCTGCGTACCGGGGCAATGGCATTGAGATTCTGGAAGATGCCCTCGGTAATAAACGGCACAAACGGATGCAGCATCCGCAGCGTCTGGTCGAGTGCAAAGGCCAGCACATTCTGGGCAATCGGCCGCTGAGCAGCATCGGCCATACGCGGTTTGGCCCATTCGAGATACCAGTCGCACAGGTCATTCCAGAAGAATTTATACAGGGCATTAACCGGATCATTGAAGCGGTAGCTTTTCAGTGTCTCGGTCACATCCCGAACCACCACTGCCAGACGCGACAGAAGCCATTTATCGGTAATATCCATCTTGGACGCATCAAAGGCTGCGGGGTCTATGCCCTCCAGATTCATCATCGCAAACCGTGATGCGTTCCACAGCTTATTGCAGAAGTTGCGGCCATTGTCAAACTTGGGTGAACTGTTGACGGTGCGGCCATCCGGCAGTGTCAGCGGCGCCACCGGCATACGCACATCCTGCGTATCGGTAGTCATTCCGGCCAGCGTAAACCGCATCGCATCCGCCCCGTGGCTTTCGATAATGGTCAGCGGATCGATGCCATTGCCCAGACTCTTGGACATCTTGCGGCCGAGGCCGTCCTGAATCATCGCGTGGATATAGACATCACTGAACGGAATATCCCCGAGGCAGTACTGCCCCATCATCACCATGCGCGACACCCACAGCGTAATAATCTCGCGGGCAGTACAGAGCACATTGGTTGGATAAAACGCCTTGAGCGTCTCATTCTCCTCCGGCCAGCCCATCGTGCTGAACGGCCACAAGGCCGACGAAAACCAGGTATCCAGAACATCTTCATCGCGAATCCAGCCTTCTTTTTCCATCGCTTTTTCAAGTTCATCAAATCCCGGTTTGACACAAGCATAGGTCACTGGCCCCCGCTCTGTCTCAACCACAGTACTCAATGTACCATATTGACAACGATTTGGATGCCGACCGGATTTTGACCACACCGGGATCTGATGCCCCCACCACAATTGCCGGCTGATGGGCCAGTCGCGGAGGTTCTCCAGCCAGGTTTGATAGTTGTTGCGATATCGCTCCGGATAAAACTTCAAACGTCCATCCAGCAAAGGCCACAATGCCAACCCCGCCAATGAATTCACCGGAACATCAGTCCCTTTAATATAGGTGATTCCATCGTGTTTTTCGGTGTCGAATTTACAATCTGCAATGGACAATTGACAATTCGGAATCGGCTTTTTGACCGCAATATACCACTGGTCGGACAAATACGGCTCAATCGGCACATGGCTGCGATAACTGTGGCCCACTTCGTGGGAATAATCCCGCACTTCGGCCAGCAGCTTTTCCTGTCGGAACCATTCGACAATCGCCTCACGGGCTTCAAAGCGATCCATCCCGATGATATTTTCCACATCCGGATTTTTCACCGCATCCCAGTCTGTCCAGCCGTATTTATCGCTGATGGAGCCATCGGGAGCCATCACGTTAATCACCGGCAGATGATGCCGCTGTCCGATCTGCCAGTCATCCGGGTCGTGGGCCGGCGTAACCTTCAAAAAGCCGGTGGAGAATCGGGCCTTTTCCTCACTGCTTTCCGGATCAGGCAGCACCACGTGTTCATCGGCAACAATTGGAATCAGCCGCCCCACAATCGGCAAACGAACTTGTTTACCCACTAGCGCCCCAGCCCGCGGGTCATTGGGGTTCATCGCCACAGCCGTATCACCCAGCATGGTTTCCGGACGCGTCGTGGCCACGATGACATGTTCGACTTTTTGCCCATTAAGCACTACCGGCTCAACAAGCGGATATTTGAGATACCAGAAAAATCCTTTAACGGTCTGATGTTCCACTTCATCATCGGCTAATACCGTTTGCGTAGCCGGGTCCCAGTTGACCAACCGCTTGCCACGATAAATCAACCCATCGGCAAAGAGCTTAAAAAACACCGCCCGCACGGCTTTGGCGCAGACTTCGTCCATGGTAAACCGCGTCCGGTCCCAGTCGCAGGAACAGCCCATACTCTTGAGCTGCCCCAGAATCCGGGCTTCGTATTCATCCTTCCAGCTCTGGACATGGGCCACGAACTCCTCGCGGGCAAAGTCCGTCCGGCGTTTGCCCTGCTCGGCCAGAAGCCGCTTTTCAACTACCGTCTGCGTTGCAATGCCCGCATGGTCCGTCCCCGGCATCCACAGGGTTACCTTGCCCAGCATCCGATGAAACCGTACCAGAATATCCTGAAGTGTATTATTCAAGGCGTGCCCCAGATGCAAGGCGGCCGTCACATTCGGAGGCGGAATCACGACTGAATACGTCTTTTTTAGATGTGCCGCCTTTTCATCCGCATGATAATAGCGTCCCTTGGCCCAAAGCTGCTCGGCCTGTTGCTGTGTACGTTGCGGGTCATAAATCTTGGGTAGCTCTTGTGCCATATCGATACCTGGTTTTCGTTTGTCAGTCTGTTAATCAATAAAAAAGTCCCGGCTGGTTATGGCCGGGACTGTATTGTACAAAATTGGTCAAATTTGTAAAGTCCGGGTTTGGTTTAATCCAGATTCAGGGTCATCAGGAACTCGGCGTTGCTGCGGTACTTGGCCAGACGGTTCTTCAGCAGTTCGACAGCCTCCACCAGGTTCATTTCACTGAGCACCTTACGCAGTCGATACACCAGCTCCAGTTCCTTGCGGTCCAGCAGCAGTTCTTCACGCCGCGTGCCGCTCTTGCTGATGTCGATGGCGGGGAAGATGCGCTTTTCGACCAGTCGGCGATCCAGATGCAGTTCCATGTTGCCGGTAGCCTTGAATTCTTCGAAAATCACTTCGTCCATCTTGGAGCCGGTGTCAATCAGGGCCGTGGCCAGAATTGTCAGCGAGCCGCCGTTTTCGATGTTGCGGGCGGCACCGAAGAATCGTTTGGGCATCTGCATGGCATTGGCATCCACACCGCCGGTCAGAATTTTACCTGAGTGCGGCATCTCCGTGTTATAGGCACGGGCCAGACGGGTAATTGAATCCAGCAGAATCACCACGTCTTCGCCGTACTCGACCATTCGCTTGGCCTTTTCGATGACCATTTCCGAAACCTGACAGTGACGAGCGGTAGGTTCATCAAATGTCGAACTGATCACCTCGACGTCCTTGGCAACTTTTCGCTTGAAGTCGGTCACTTCTTCAGGGCGTTCATCAATCAGCAGCACAATCATCCGTACTTCCGGATAGTTTGTACTGATGGCATTGGCCAGTTTCTGCAGCAGCACCGTTTTGCCGGTACGCGGCGGAGCAACAATCAGAGCACGCTGCCCTTTGCCGATGGGGGTAATCAAATCCATGATGCGGGTGCTCATCTCGTCCTGGGTGGTTTCAAGAATAAATCGCTCTTCGGCATGCAGCGGAGTCAAGTCGCGGAAAACCACTTTTTCGGTCAGTTTTTCCGGTTCCTGATAGTTAATCGCCTCCACGCGAAGCAGGGCAAAGTATTTTTCATTTTCCTTGGGCGGACGAATCTGACCGGAAATGATGTTACCGGTACGCAGACCGAAACGGCGAATCTGTGAAGGCGAAACATAGACATCGTCGGGGCTGGACAGGTAGCTGTAATTGGGACTGCGAAGGAAACCATAGCCATCCGGCAGCACTTCCAGCACACCCTCTCCATACATCAGACCGTTTTGCCGGATACGCTCCTTGAGGATCTTGAAAATCAAATCCTGCTTGGCCAGGGCCATATATTCGGTAATGCCTTCTTCTTTGGCAATCCGATGAAGTTCCGTAACATCCAGATTCTGCAGTTCCGTCAAGTGCAGATTACCGCGTTTGATCCGTTCATACTTTTCATGAATAGACTCTTCTTTGGGGGCCTCTTCCCGAGGGGTCACAGGCTCGCACGTCGTTTCAACCGCAACCGCCGGTTCCGGCTGTAAATCCTGAACAGCAGGTTCAGGCTCACGCACATTGCCTGACTGTTCTGCCGCAACAGGCTGAGGAGCAGGGGCTTGAGACGAAGACTCTACCGTCTCAGCCGGTTCGGATGGTTCATTCTTTTTACGTTTGGTATAGGAACGCTTCTTACGCGGGGTTTCCTGCTGCTGTTCTTCACTTGCCTTGACTCGTGGCATGGTTACTCCTTAAAAACGGATGGATTTAAATCCTGTTGCTCAGGACATTGGTTATTATCAATTTATGCGTAAAAACACATTTCTTTATTTCTTTACCGGAAGTTTTCAAGAGGGGTCTTTTCCCCTAATAGACCGGGGGGTACACGCTACCTACCTTATGTTTCCGCTGAAAAAACGTTGTTTTGCTGTCTTAACCGGGATTCATCGGCCTGCCTATACCCGTAAAACACTGGAATTCAACCGCAAAACCGGTCTTTTTCAGGAACAGGATTAGGAACGAATGACCCCTACTTCTTTAACACAGCAGAATAAATTCGTGCGACTTGCTCAGCTAAATCTGACAAATCGGAATTGTTCTTGACTATATATTGAGCAATTTCTCTTTTTTTATCAAGAGAAATTTGGAAATTTTCTCGTTTTTTTATCTGGTCAGCATCAAACCGCCCCTTCTGATGCACTCGTGTTTGCCGCACCGCCAAATCGCTGTCCACAAACACCAGCACATCGCATCGGGTATGCCAGCCCGTTTCCATCAGCAGCGGTATATCCAGTACAATCGCCTCAACGGCATCATCCGCCTGGTATTGTGCCAGCAGCATTTCAGTTTGCCTTAAAACTCGCGGATGGATGATGTTATTGAGCTTCTGTAACTGATCGGAACTGGAAAAAACACGATCAGCCAGCTTTTTTCGGTCAATTTCCCCGCAAGGCAAGACAATATCAGAACCAAATACGTCCGAAATCCGCCTCACAACATCCTTATCTATAAGCATTTCAAGAGCCATTTTGTCCGCATCTATAACAGCACAATTCAGCCGGCCAAATGCCGCGGCCACTGTGCTTTTACCTGACCCTATTCCGCCAAGGATTCCGATGATTGGTTTTGCTTGCATACAAAAAATATACCTTTATTATCCAGAAGTGTCAATCATGCTCAACGGCAATTGAAACATCGGATACACTCGATTTTCTTTGAAATATGGAGTCGTTTTTGCTACAATCAGACTGAATAGCCGCATACCCTACTCCCTGGGAGAGGATCACAAGATGAAACACGTGTTAATCACGGTATCAGCAATTGCATGGATGGGTTGGTGTGTATCGGACATCCAGGCAGACATCGCTGTCAGTTACACCATCAATACCCAACTGGATGTCAGCCCGATCAGCCCCTATATTTACGGCTATAACTTTGACCAGGTCTCAGCCCAAAATCTGACTGTCCGCCGGATGGGCGGTAATCGATTGACAGGCTACAATTGGGAGACCAATTTCTCCAATGCCGGCAGCGACTGGCAGCACTCCAGCGACGAATATATGTCAGCCTATCTCCCCTCTTCCCAGCGTCAGACACCCGGCAAGGTGATTACTGATTTTGTGGATGCCAATCTGGCCGCAGGCCGGGCCTCGCTGATTACCCTGCAAATGGCCGGCTATGTTGCCGCTGACAAAAATGGGACCGTTACCGAAGACCAGACCGCCCCCTCAACCCGCTGGAAAGAGGTTGTGTATAAGAAAACCACATCCTTCTGCAGCCCTGCAGGAAACCCTGACAAAACCGACAATGCCGTCTATATGGATGAATTGGTCAATTATCTGGTCACACGCTATGGCTCTGCGTCGTCAGCTACCGGTGTTCGGTTCTATGCTCTCGACAATGAACCGGCATTGTGGAGCAATACGCATCCGCGAATTCATCCTCTCAAGCCAACCTGTGTCGAACTGCTTAATCTGTCCATCGCCCTGGCATCTGCGGTCAAGGACGTGGATCCGGATGCTCAGATATGCGGTCCGGTACTGTACGGATTTTCCGCATTCAATACCTTTCAGGATGCCCCGGATTGGAACACGGTCAAAAGCGGGCATTCCTATTCCTGGTTCATTGATTATTATCTGGACACCATGAAACAGGCTTCGGCCGCACAAGGCCGCCGCCTGCTGGATATACTGGACCTGCACTGGTACCCCGAAGTACAAGGCGATGGCTCCCGCATCTGCGATACACAGCCCCCTTATTCACAGGCCAATGCCGAGGCCCGGATGCAGGCTCCCAGAACCCTGTGGGATCAGGGCTATTATGAGAACAGTTGGATTGGTACCTGGTTCAAATGGGCGCTGCCCCTGCTGCCCAGAATCACACAGTCCATCAACACCTATTACCCCGGCACAAAGCTGGCATTTACAGAATACAACTATGGTGCCGGCGATCATATCTCCGGCGGCATCGCCACCGCCGATGTTCTGGGCATCTTCGGCAAATATGGCGTGCATCTGGCAACCTACTGGGGCAGCAACAAAGCTTATGTCAACTCCGCCTTCAGCCTGTTTCGCAATTATGATGGCCGTAATTCGACCTTTGGCGACACCCGAGTTCAAGCAGCCATGACCGACAAGGTCAACAGCTCCATCTATGGCTCGACATTTCGTGCAGACAGAAATGAGCTTCATTTGGTCGTACTGAATAAACATTATACGCAATCCATTAACGGCAGCTTCATCATCACTGCCCCGCAATGGTTTACCTCCGCCCGCGTCTGGGCCTTTGACAGCACCAGCCCAGCCATCACAGAACGCTCCCCGGTATCGGCCATCACCAGCAATATGTTCAGCTACACAATCCCTCCGCTGACAGCCTGTCATTTTGTAATACGTTCTGACCGCCCCACAGGTGACCTCAGCGGCAATGGTCTGGTGGGAATTGAAGATTTGAATTTATTTGCAGAACATTGGCTCAATCCATCCGGCTGCAGCAGCACCGATTGCGGCGATTTCAATAACGACGCCCAAATCAATCTGCTGGATATGGCCATATTGGCACAAAACTGGATGACGGGTGTAACCTGCCAATAGCACGAGGCTCATCAGGCGGGATTAACATTACTTCGTCGGCACTACTTTCTCAAGCAGATTCTGCCAGTTCACATCCGTCGGCTTCGGCAAGGCCGGCACAGCCAGTTCGCCGGATTGAGACAGCGGCAGTGTTATGATGCCAACGGCCGGAGCATCCACCGACAGCCCCACATTGGCTTTGTAGGGAATCGTCGCCCCGGGCTTGAACGATTTCAGGGCATTGAAAGCATCCAGATAGGACACCCTGGCAGGCAGCGTGACAATAGCCTTGTTTTTGGCAGGAATCGTCTGACCAATCTTAGCCAGACCGGAAAACAGCTTGCTGCTTCCGCTTTGAACATCGTAATCCAAATCCACCAGCGGCAAATCGACTGGATATGGATTTTGAATCTCCACATCAAATAAAAGTCCCGCGGTTTCCAGATTGATCTCCCCCAGACGAACCCCTTGCAGGCTGGCCGTGGGACGCTGTACCTTCAAGGCATTCTGCAATTCCGCACACCCGCACACCATAATACCTGCTAAAACGACTGGAATACAGCTTTTCATGGTCTTCATCAGAACGCTCCTTGTCTGCAATTACCAATTCAGATACCCCTGGCCGCCACGCGGCAACGCGTATCTCTGTTACAACCATTATCAATTCCCCCTCGGGAACAGTCAATCCTTTATTCTCTCAGCGCAGCAAAAAAGGCAGACCCGAAGGCCTGCCTTCCTTGTTTCTCCCCTTGATTTTGGAATATAACCTTATTCCTCGGTTTTCTTTTTGGATCGGGTTGTTTTCTTCTTGACCTTTGTGGCCTTTTCAGGTGCAACATCCGTAATTTTTGCCTTTTCCAGAATCTTCTCGATGCATTTTTCTTCACGGACCTGCAGGGTGAAGTTGGCCAGCGACCCATCACGATACATTTCCTCACGCATCTTTTCCGGCCGGCGACCACGATAGGCCGCAATCTGAGCGATATGACCGTTGATTTCCTCATCGCTGACACTGATCTCAAATTTCTGAGCAATCTTGTCCATAATAAAGAACAACTTCAACTGCTCTTTGGCCTGTTCTTCACTGCTGGCCCGAAGCTGATCCATCTGCTGATCGATGTCTTCTTTCTTCATACCGCGAATCAGCATATTGGCATACTGCCGCTGGAGAATCGCCAGAGATTGATCGGCCACCACATCCGCAGGCAGGTCAAACTTGATATTCTCCTGCAGATATTCACGCACCTGGTCGCTCATGGCAGAACGGGCCTGACGTTCGGCTTGCTCAGTCAACTGCTGGCGGAAGGAATCGCGAAGCTGGTCTACGCTCTCGAATCCGTACCGCTGAAGCATTTCTGCATTGAGTTCGGCAGGTTTGAGAGTCTTGACGTCTTTAATAGTGATTTCCACATCGACCTTCTTGCCGCGATACTGCTCATTGAAGAACGTCGCAGGCACATTGACTGTGGTCTTTTTCACGTCGCCAACCTTGGCCCCCACCACAAGCTGATCCAAATCTTCCACCGGCACACCGGCCACAAAGCCCGTCTTACGAACGTAAATTTCAGTATTGTCATATTTTTCCGGCTCAGCAGCCCCTTCAACCGTCAGCACGACATCCGCAATCAGCTGGTCATCGGCAGCAACTTCTCCCTCCTTGGGTGCCCAGACGCCGGCACGACGGCACATCAATTGAATTTCGGCATCGATTTTCTCATCCGTCACTTCCACCACAGGCTTTTCGATTTCAATGCCTTCCAGCGGGGGCAAGTCGAATTCCGGACGGACTTCCACTTCAAACGAAAAAGTCATCGGACCCGATTCGGGCAATTCCACCTTTTCGTGGTCAATATTGGGATCGCCCAGCACATCCAGATTGTTGTCTTTCATTGCTGCCTGGGCCGCATCAATCATCAGCTCCAGTTTGGCCTGCTTGTGAATATCGGTACCATAACGCTTCTCCAGCAGCCTCAATGGAGCCCTGCCTTTACGGAACCCCGGAAGCACGGCATCTTTCTTGAGTTCTTTATACTTATTGTCTATATTTTCCTTTATTTTGCTTTCGGGAACTTCAACCGTGATTTTCTTTTTGCAAGGCCCGATATCCTCGATGGTTACATTGTATTTTACCTCGGCCTTTTCAGGTGCCTGTTCCTGCTCCATGTTTTTCTTCTCTGCCATAATGGGGTTCCTAACTATTTTGATGTTAATGACGACACAATAAAAAAACCAGCGACGTCTGCCGCTGGTTTGTCATATCCAATAAACGCTCAAAAGCGAATATCCGGTACCTTAGCGACCAACGCCAGACTAAAATGTTTAGCCGATAACTCGCTAAAGCTTTGTATTTAAATAACTTAAAGAACTCTTGACGGGGGCTTCACACATCGTGTTTTGCCCAAATTCAAAAGCGGGTGATCGGACTTGAACCGACGACATTCACGTTGGCAACGTGACGCTCTACCACTGAGCTACACCCGCGAAAGAGGGAATAGATAATAGTCCAAAACACAGAAAAATCAATACTATTTTTGGCACTTTTTTAGAAAAATCCGTCCGGCCAAATATTCCTCAACAGACCACAAACAGGAATTCTCTTTGTTCTTGGGAAAGTTGATCTGTAACATCTGTACAATCCGTATCCTGAAAGGTACCTCCTGCGTCTATTAAAGATAAAACCAGAACCATGCCAGGTTATAGGAATTCAAATATGAAACTGTATTATATTCTATCCATAATAGTCGCTATTACGCTACGCAGTTCTGCAGGAAACTTTGTACCGTTTGTAATTCCAGCCAAGGTAAATCCCGAATCTGAAATCAAACTGGATTACAAACCCATTACCGAACAGGACCGGATTCATATCAAAGACGGTCATTTTTATCGTGGTTCTGAATCAATCCGGTTTTGGGGCGTAAATCTGACTTTTGCCGCCAATTTTCCGACCCATGCCGATGCCGAAATCGTGGCCGAGCGGCTGGCATGTGCAGGCATCAACGCTATCCGCTGCCATCACATGGATTCGGCCACATGGCCGCGAGGTCTCTGGGATAAAGATGGCAAAACCCTCCACCTCGAGGCCCTGGATCGACTGGATTATTTCATCGACCAATTGGCAAAACGCGGGATTTATACGGATTTGAACCTGCATGTCGGCAAAGAATACAGCCGCAGCCTGGGCCTGCCGCCCTCGCCGGATGGGATGGACAAGATGATTGCCATTTTTGTGCCCGAACTCGTCGCAGCTCAGAGAGATTATGCCAAACAGTTACTGAACCACAAGAATGCCTACCGCCCCTATCGCTATGCCGATGACCCGGCCATCGCAATAGTCGAGATTACCAATGAAAACAGTCTGTTTATGTGGTCAGCACCGGAAGTCCTGTCCAACTTGCCGACGATTTATGCCGACATCCTCCAGAATCAGTACAATAGCTGGCTTAAATCCAAATACGGAACCACTGCAAAGCTGATTGAAAGCTGGTCGGCTGGCTCGAAACCGCTGGGGGACAATCTCCTGACCAACGGCAATTTCGGGCAATGGCAGGCCAACCGCAATGCCCCGGACGGCTGGACGCTGGAACAACACGAAACCGCAAAAGCCAAAGCCTCTATGGTTGAGTACAACAGCAAGTCGGGACTACTGATCGAACCCACTGTCTGCGACGGCATCGAATGGCACCTGCAATTCAATCAGGGCAAACTCAACCTTCAGGAAGGACAGGATTACACGCTTACCTTTGAAATCGCAGCTGCCAGTGAATGCACGCTATCCGTCAGCGTTATTCAGGCCCATGAGCCGTGGGACAATCTGGGCCTGTATCGCGTCATTACGCTGCGGCCGGAGTGGAAGCAGTACCGCCTGACATTCACGGCAACACAAAGCGACGATAACGCCCGTACCGGATTTAGCTTCGGCAAACAGAGCAAGCCGTTCTATGTGCGAGCCATCGGATTCCACGAAGGGGCGGATTTTGCGCCGGATAAAACCGAATCGCTTGAACATGCCACTGTCAAGCTCTTTGGCGAAGTGGAATCCAGAACACGCCAGCTCGACCGGATGATGTTTTTCGCCCAGACGGAAAAGGCTTATTTCGACGGAATGCGGCAATACATCAAAACCGACCTCGGCAGCAAGGCGATGGTTACCGGCACAATTGTCTTCGGGCCGCTGGGGCTGTATGCCCAGTCCGATATGGACTTTATCGACTCACACGCCTACTGGCAGCATCCGCGATTCCCCAACCGGCCCTGGGATGCGTCCGACTGGCTGATCGACCAGAAGGCCATGAGCGAGTACCCGGAGGAAGCAACGCTGTTCAAGCTGGCCAGTGAACGGCTGGCCGGCAAACCCTTTACCGTAACCGAATACAACCACCCTGCTCCGCTGGACAGTCAGGCCGAATGCGTACCGATGATTGCCTCCTTTGCCGCTGCACAAAACTGGGACGGCGTCTGGCTCTATACCTATTCCCACACCGGCGACACCTGGACCCGCGAAGTAATGAACAGTTATTTCGATATCGACACCAACCCGGCCAAGTGGGGCTTTGTGCCGGCCGGGGCGTTAATCTTCCGCGAAAGACTGCTGCTTCCGCAGAACTTCAAAATGACACTGGCTTTGACAAGCCCGCAAGGCTCTGCTCTTGACCAACTGGCCAGCCTGCATTCCAAATACAACTCCAATCTGTTTGGCGCAACGGGACTGTCCTACAAAGACATTGTCAAACATCAAATCGCATGGGTCATGGGGCAATCCGAAAAAACGATAACCCAAAAACAGCAGCCAACTAACGGCAATTTCCCGCATGTAACAAACTTGAATTGGGAACCGGGACGATATTTCATCAACAATGGGTTCTGCCTCATCAGTGCGGGCCATCGCGACAAACCCGCAGCATTGGATTGGATCAAAATCACCTTGCCGGACAGGTCCGCGATTACGGTCACAGCACTGGATGGTAAACAAATGCACACGTCCAGCTCCAGACTGCTCATCACCGCATGCGGCCGGTGCGAAAATACCGGGATGGAGTTTTCCGACGACCGTCGCACCGTCGGGCTTAAATGGGGCCAGGCTCCCGTCCAGATTGAGGCCGTGGAGGGGACGCTTGACCTGTCAAAATTTTTCCAGGGATCCGACAATAAAAACGCCGTCTGGACATGCTACGCCCTCAACCCCGACGGCACAAAGAAAACCGAAATCCCCATCAAAGATAACATCCTTGAACTGTCGGCTAAGCATGGTACAATGTGGTACCTGTTAACAAAGTAAAAAGGGAAAAGGGAAAATAACGTCCTATGAATTTGGGGAATTACAATTCGTAATTATATGGGTCAGAAATATTGCCATTCATCCCCAATATCCGCCAGCGGAAGCACCGTAACTTTATCATGGAGCTGATACCTGTCTTTGCCGGGATAGACCACCCACAGATGTTCCAGTTGAAGATCATCAAGGCAAATCGTCATGGACTTACTCAGGGCCGGAGCATCAGCATACTTGAATTCGACCGCCCAATTCTTTCCGTGTGCCTGCCAGAATAAATCCACCTCACTGCCGCCATGTGTTCTCCAGTAGAACAGTTCGTCATCACGCAAGTCCAGGCTGCGACTGACCTGCTCCAGCGCAAATCCCTCCCATAAAGCCCCAAGACGGTTATACGACAGAATATCTTCATAACACCGAATTGAAATCAGGCTGTGCAGAATACCGGAATCCCGTATATACAGTTTTGGATTTTTGACCACACGTTTGCCAACATTGACATACCACGGCTGCAGTTGGCGAACCATAAACGTTCCGGCCAGCAGTTCAATGTATTTTTTAGCCGTGTGCGACGATATCCCGAACGATTTGGCTAATTCACTGTAGTTAACCACCTGACCGTGATAATGCGACAGCATCATCCAGAAACGACGCATGGTATAGGACGGCACGCGAATACCCAATTGCGGAAAATCTCGTTCCAGAAGTGCTGTGATATAATTGGCGTTCCACTGGCCGGCATCGCTGGAATCCAGCGTATAAGCCTTCGGCATCCCCCCCTGCACCCAAAGCCGCCGGAGATTATCCGATCCAACATCAATCAGCCGAAGCCCGCCAAGCTGATAATGACCGATTCGACCGGCAAGGCTTTCACTGCTCTGTTGAATCAACTCGCGCGAAGCACTGCCAAGAATGACATAACGGGTTTGCGGATTCTGGTCAATCAAATACCTTAATAGCGGAAACAAGTCGGGCTTACGCTGAATTTCATCAATCACAACAAGACCATTGAGATTTTCGAGAGTCGTTTGGGGATGAGCCAACAAAGACAAATCCCGGGGATTCTCTAAATCAAAATAATGGTCGGCTCCAAGCTGTCTGGCAAGAGTGGTCTTGCCGCATTGTCTAGCTCCAAGAATCGCCGTTGCAGGAAAAAGGTGGATTAATTTCTGGATTTTCTCGATGTCATATTGCCTATTTATCATAAAGTTCCTTGAAATCTTGAAGGCTCCATTCAAATTTTCAAGGTATTTTACCAGATTCGTTCAAATTTTCAAGGACATTTTCTTATTTTCTATATATCCCGGCTTCTTATAAATCTTCCCCTGCTTTACTTTGCTAATTTATATTCATAGTTTATGTCATCGTCCGGTGCAGAGGACTTGCCCGCAGAGCAAAGCTTAAAGCCATCCGATGTCGTTTCATAAGCAAACGGTGTCATAGCAAACAAATCGGCCGGGGAGTTGATTTTCCAAAATCCCCCATTTTTCCTTCTGCCTTTTCCCTTTTACCTTTACAAATACTCTCCCAGCCGGCTCAATTCAATTCGGGTCTGTTCGGTATAGCCCGATTCAGGATGTTCGGCCAGATACGCCAGATGAATCTCAAACAGCGCATCATTGAGGTCGTCCAGATTCAGCGTATTAGCAGGGCCGAAGTCGAGGTCTTCCGGGTCGTCGTCGGCAAAATTTTTCGGACAAAAGGTCACCGAATACCCCTCCTGCTGATCATCATAAAACGCCAGCGGCAGTCCCTGTGTCCGGCAGATCATCGGCCGGAACGGATAAATCACACACGCCCCCTGCTCATCCAGATACCCGCAGGCCCTGGCCGCATCAAAGGCGGGCCTGCTCACCCCGGCCTTTTTCATCCCCTCGACAATCGCAAAAAACTCCACCGGAAATACCGTCAGATTGACGCAGCAGTCGCAACAGCCCTTCCGACAGACCATCCCCCCGGCATTGATCGTCTCCAAATCCGCCGCCATCTGGTCAATCAGCTCACGCAGTTTAATATACCGTTCAATCGCCGAGTCTTTTGATTTCATACACCTGCCTAATTTGTCTGTTGCATTCGGTCTGAACGTATGAAAAATCCCTACACGTTTTCTTGGGATAAAGTTGGGCTTCCTCGTTTTTCAATCTATCTATTTTGCCCGGCAAAGCCCCTTGCTTTCCGAACCCGATTCTCGTACACTTTTCCTCTCTTTTTGGACTACTTTAAACAGGAAAACAGAAATTGAAAACAGAAAAACCGACTTTTGCCGTCATTTTTGACGTGGACGGCACGATGGTCAACAATACCGCCTTTCACAGGGCCGCGTGGCTGGCCCTGACCGCCAAGCACGGCCTGAATTTCACCGAGCGGGATTATCACGAGCGAATCCACGCCCGCAGTAACGATAAAATCGTCCGTAATCTCTTTGGCGACGATGCCACCGCCGAGCTGATTCAGCAGATTGCCGATGAAAAGGAAACGCTCTACCGGACCAGTTTCGCCCCGCATCTGAAGGAAATCCCCGGCCTGAAACGCCTGCTGGAAGACCTGCAAGCAGCCGGCATCCCCTGCGGAGCAGCCTCCAATTCACCGAAAGAAAATGTCGATTTTGTCCTGAATGGACTGGATATCAGCCGCTTTTTCAAGACTGCTATCAACCGGGACATGCTGAAAATGGGCAAACCAGACCCGGAAGGACTCCTTCGGGCCGCAGCAGAGTTGGGCCTGCCGCCGGAAAAATGCCTTGTTTTTGAAGATTCTTCCTCCGGATTCAAGGCCTGCCGTAACGCCGGGATGAAATATATCGCCATTACTATAGGAACTGACCCGGCCGAACTGCCCGAGGCGTCCGATGCCCTGATTCAGGTACCAAATTACACCAGTCTGACCGTGGCAAGGCTGGCCGGATTTTTTAAATAATCCTTTTTCCAGACAAGACTTGCAAACATTTAGCTTGCTTGTATGATATCGCCCTATGCACGAGTATCACAATAACATCCTGCTTGGCGACTGCATCGCGCTGCTCGACAAAATCGATCAGCCGTTTGTGGATATGGTCTTTGCCGATCCACCGTTTAATGTCGGCTTCCGCTACGACAAATACCATGACAAGCTCGAAAAGAACAACTATCTGGCCTGGACGCGGGACTGGATGGCGGCCTGCCTGCGGGTACTCAAGCCCCACGGCTCTTTCTATGTCGCCATTGCCGACGACTATGCCGCCCATATACGCATCATCGGCGAAGAGCTCGGCTTAACCGTTCGCAACTGGATTATCTGGCATTATACTTTCGGTCAGCAGACCACCCAAAAATTCGCCAAGTCGCATACCCATATCCTGTATTTTGTTCGGGACGTCAAAAACTTTGTCTTTAACGACCTGGCCGTGCGTATTCCTTCCGATCGCCAGCTTTATTACAATGACGCCCGGGCCGTCAGCATTGGCAAAATTGCCAGTGATACCTGGAATTGCTACTCCCGCGTCTGCGGCTCATTTAAAGAACGCCAGGGCTGGCACCCCTGCCAAATGCCTGAACTTCTGCTGGCACGCGCCATCGCGGTCAGTTCCAATCCCGGCGACATGATCCTGGACCCATTCAGCGGCTCGGGCACCACCGCCGCCGCTGCACTGCAATTGGGACGCAACTACTGCGGCTTCGATATCTCGGAAGACTATGTCATCAACTCCCGCAAACGGCTTGCCGACCTTAAAACTCAAATCGAGGCCAATCGTACCGCTCCGCTGAATCATTTTGAATCATTCGAGCTTAAACGTCTGTTCGTGGAAATGGGCATTCACGCTCAAACGATCCTCGACACTCCGCTGTTTCTGGAAGCCTTTATCAGGCAATTCCATATCCGGATGAACAACGGCAAAACCTACGATCGGGGCGCAATCCAGAAAGCCCTCAAGGAGCTGACGACATGGGTGGCACGATAAATTCAATCCAGTCCGAAAATAACAGGCCCTATTATCTATTGCAAATCCCCCTGTTGATGGTGTCCGCAGGCCTGCTGACAGTGTGTCAGGCCCCCTGGAATCTGGATGGGCTGGCGTGGATTGCCCTGGTGCCGTTTGTCCTGGCCTGTTCCCCTCAATCCCCGGGCAAACCCTTATTCTTCATCGCTTATCTGATCTCGCTGGCCTACTGGCTGGGCAACCTCTACTGGCTGATTCCAATTACCGGGCCGGGTTACGCTTGTTTTGCCGCATTTCAGGCCCTGTACTGGCCGCTGCTGGCCCTGGGTGTTCGGGCTTTACGACGGCGCAACTGGCCTATGGTGCTGGCGATCCCCATCCTGTTTGTGGGTGCCGAATCTATCCAGTCATTCCTGTTTACCGGCTTCAGTTGGTATTTTCTGGCTCACAGCCAGTACCGGCATCTGCCGCTGATTCAGATTGCCGACCTGTTCGGCACTTTCGGCATATCCGCTTTGATTGCCGCGGTTAACGGCGTGGCTGCGGAGGCTGTTATAGCTATCGGACACAGACATATATTTAGTAAACGTCTGTGGTTCAGTGCCGCCCTGACAGGTTCCCTTCTGGCATCCTCTATTCTTTATGGAAATTACCGGCTTAAAGAAATCGACACCAATCGAGAAATCGCCTCCCATTGCTCTGCCGCTTCGGTTCAGACCAATATCCCCACTGCCGTCAAAGAAGAAACCGATAACGCCAGAGCGATTCTGGATAACCTGTTTGTACTCAGTGACCAGTGCATTCAGGCCGGTGCCAAACTGATTGTCTGGCCGGAAACTATGGTCCTGACCAGTCTCAATCCCGGATATCGTGACTATTTTCTCGATAAACCCGAAAGCGAACCCGTGTTGTTCAATCGCCTGATAGCCGAATATGCCAAAAAAAACCAATGCTACATCCTGGTCGGTGCCCATGGGGCGGAAGTGGGTGTGGTACGCAGCGAACTGGGAATCGTGGATCGTTACAACTCGGCCTATCTGTATCTGCCCACCGGAAGACAAAGCCCTCTGCGATACGATAAAATCCATCTGGTTCCGTTTGGCGAATACATCCCCTTTAAAAAATCGTTTCCCCCGCTGTATAAACTATTTATGCAGCTTAGTCCTTATGATTATGATTACAACCTGACGCCCGGTGAAGACTTCGTTTTGTTTCCGGTCAAGCTCAATCATATTGAATATCACTTTGGCGTATTAATATGCTATGAAGACACCGATCCGGCCATCAGCCGCAAAATGGTTTATCAGGACAACATCAAGGCCGCGGACTGGCTGGTCAACATAAGCAACGACGGCTGGTACGTCCAATTTAAAGATAAAACCGTCGTTCCCTCAGTTGAACTGCCCCAGCGGACAGCCATCAGCGTCTTTCGCTGCATCGAAAATCGGATTTCCATCCTCCGCAGTGTTAACACCGGTATCAGCTGTCTCATTGAGCCGGACGGCAGACTACGTAACGGGTTTCACGCCGGCTCCCTGCCTGAACAGGTGATGGACCGCCAGGGGGTTGAAGGGTGGTTTCTGGACCATATCCCCCGCGTCAAAAACGTAACATTTTACACCCGCAACGGAGATTGGATTGACAAACTCCCCGCTGGCATGCTTATATTAACGGCAATCATGATATTTCTGAAACGACAAAGACGGAGAATAAGACGATGAAGCCTATAGCGTATGTGTTGACTATCCTGTCCTGCATGATATGCGGTTGCCGCCCGGTACCCCAGCAAACATCCGCCTCCATGGCCGTCCCAATCAAGCCGGTTGAGCTAAAGCCCCTCAAAAACCAGGCATATGCCATGATCAAAACAGGACTCTCCGATACCAACGCCTCCATTCGTACTCATGCCATTGAGATTGCCGCATTGACCAATCAGAAAGAGTTAATTGGTGATATTATCCAGAGACTCAATGACCCCTCGGTGGCTGTTCGATTTGCAGCCGCTGCCGCAATTGGAGATATGCGATGTCCGACATGCGGGGACCACCTCCAAAAAGCCCTTGCCGACTCTGACCAGAATGTCCAAATTGCTGCCGCTTATGCCCTGATTAAAACAGGAGATACGTCCCATTACTCTAAAATCCGAGAGGCTGCATTAAGCCTCAACGGCACTGTCCGAGCCAATGCCATTTTACTGCTGGGAAAACTGGGCAATAAAGAAGATTTACCCCTGATTTATCAGGCCTGCCGCGACAATGATGCTCCAGACAAAGTCCGTCTTCAAGCCGTAGATTCTATCGCCCGCCTCAAAGATGTGCGGATTTACAAGGACAAGCTCTGGCCCCTGCTCATCAGCAAATTTGCCGATGACCGCGTCATGGGAATTCGCGGAATGGGGGCACTGGGAACCAAAGAGGCCCGAGAAGCCATCCAGACCATGCTCAAAGACGACATTGCCGAAGTTCGCCTCTGTGCCGCAGACGAATTGGGGAAACTCGGCGATTCCAGCGGACTTGAAAACCTGGTGAAATATTTCCAGACCAATCCAGACTTAAATCAGGCCACCGTCGCAACCGGCACGGCGGTCATGGCTATCGGGAATATGAAAGCCCACAATTTAACAGGATATCTCGCAAAAGCACTCAACAGCGAATCACCCTATATTCGCCTGGCAGCCGCTCAGTCCATCCTGATTATGACAAAATAACTTTTCTGTCCTGACAAGCGTAGTCTGAGGCAAACAATAGAAGATTTCGTATCTCCTGGATTATGGGCACGGAAAATCGCTCTTTTTGCTCCTTTTTCTCAGAAATCTGGAGATTGTGTATCCAAAGAGCATCCCTCCTTTTCGAAAATCAAGTTAATGTCCTCTCTGCTTTAAACGTACTATCTATGTATGTGGCTATGGTGTGATTAAACAAATTGAGGTCTTACACAAAACATCCAGTGGATCCTGAAAAGAAAGAAAATTCCGATAAATTTTTAAGCCTGCTTCTGCCCAATCAGAAAGGCATTTTAGGTTATATTCTGTCTTATGTGCCTAATTTTGCGGACGCAGACGACATTTTCCAGAATACACTATCGATTCTCTGGAAAAAATTCGACCAGTATAGACCTGAAACCGATTTTGTCGCCTGGAGTCTGACAACAGCACGTTTTGAAATTATGAACTACTACCGCAAAAGCAAAAAAGAAGGCAAACTGCACCTTGACGAGGCGTTGCAGACCAAAATCGATGAGGAGTCTGCGACGGCATCCCGCCAGTTCAACTACCGGATGGATACCCTCAGAGAATGCATCAAAAAACTGACGCCGGACGACCTGCAGCTTGTTAAAATGCGATATGAACAGGAGATGCCGTTTACCAAAATCGGCCAGCGTCTGGGGATATCCTCACCGGCAGCATTGAAAAAGGTATCCAGCATTCACGGTCGTCTGATCCGATGCATCCGTTTGAAGATGGCCATGGAAGGATAAAGCATGAATCCTCTGCACAAAGACCCTCAGTTCATTGACCAGTTGACGCATCTGCTGATGCTGTCGATGGAAGGGGAGATTACTGAAGCCGAGTTCCGGCAGCTCAACACGCTTCTATCCACCAGCGCGGCAGCACGGCAGATTTATTATGATTTTATCGCATCCTATATCGGGCTTAATGACATGGAGATGTTGTCCATGGCCGAATCTGGTTCATCGGCATTTCTGGACCAGAATTTGTGGAACTGTCTGGCCGATGCGGAAAAAACCGCCCCAGCCATTCCTCAGCCCAAGACCATCGAGTCTCTGACAGCCCTTGCTCCTCAGGAACGTATCGTCCATAACTTCAGCAAGATGTCTTTATTTTCTCTGATTGTGTCCGCGGCAGCCCTTATCCTGTTGATCTTTTTTGCCCGAACAGCCTCTGTTCCAAGTATCGATCCGGTTGCCAAATTAGTCAACACCATTGATGCGAAATGGGAAAATGCCTCGGGTCAGATTCTGCCCGGCTGCGACCTGTATCCAGGCCCCATCAAACTTGCCAGAGGACTTGCTGAAATTAGTTTTGATCATGGCACAGTGGCCATCATTCAGGGCCCGGCCCAGTTGACCATCGAATCCGCCTGTCAGCTTTATCTGCAGCAGGGGCAGATCGTCGTCAAAATCAACAAAACCTCCGAAATGCCCTTTGTCGTGCGTTCTCCTCAGGCCAGTATCGTCGATTATGGTACCGAATTCGGTGTCAGTGTCGACGCATCCAATAATACTCTGACCCATGTCTTTCAGGGCAAAGTGGAATTGCGTTCCGGCTCCAATCCTCTGCGTTTTGATCAGCGTCTGATGCTGACCGAAACCCAGGCCGGCCATGCCTCTGCCCAGGGCCGACTCTCCAAAAAACAGGGCATTTCCAGTCTCTTTGTCCGTCCGGCAGAATTTAACGCCAGACTTAATGCCGCCCAGTCGCCCTACGACCGCTGGATGGCATACAGCTACCAGTTGCGTCGAGACCCAGACCTCATCGCCTACTATACCTTCGAAAAAGATGACGCCCACCCGGACAAATTGATCAATCAGGCGCCTTTAACCCTGGGTTCGCTCGACGGAACGCTGTGCAGCATGAACCATAAAAACAAACCCACCTGGACAACCGGTCGGTGGCCTCAGAAAACCGCTCTTCAGTTCGACCGTTCTCAGAAACAACAGGTCGAAGTCCCTGTCGATTCCAAACTGGGTACCAATGGCCCCATTACCGTGGCGGCATGGATTTATTGCGCCAGCGCCAAAGACGGCGGACACATTCTGTCCAATCGCATCGCCCCGCAGGAGCTGTGCAATTATCAATTGGGCTATCGAAGTCCCACCTCGCCGGAATGGAAGCAAAATATCCATCTGGCCCGAAAAAAGAATACCGAAGACGCCAAAAACCAAATCTACAGCACCAAAATCCCGGAACAGTCCGGCTGGCTCCATATCGCAGCAACCCATGATAATCAGACGGTCCGATTCTACCTGAACGGCATGCTCATCGATTCAAAAAGCTGGCCGCATAAACAGGACCTGGCAGATGCAGGGCTGTTTATCGGCACAGACAGCGCTCCCAACGATGGCTCTCGCTTTAACGGCAAAATGGATGAAATCGTCATTCTCGGCCGCGCCATGACCGACACTGAAATCGCAGAGATGTATCAGGCCGGCAGACCCTGAGCGGTCACACCGGATAAAACCG
>NZ_JBOGCL010000020.1:0-29786 GCF_050689095.1 Anaeroglomus insulsum | reverse complement strand
GAAAATCTGCTCAATTTTTTGAGACAGTGGGTGAGCTGGCAAGAATTCAAAATCTTTGTCAGAACGGGTGATTGTGGTGCTGCAGTTCCGAGTTCTACTTGCCATTTGCCCTTTATGAATTTTGCAAAAAACTTTGAAAAAATCAGGGATATGAGTATGATAAAGGCTAATATGAAGATATAGAGAGTTGGTGTCAATGGAAAGGTTACAATGATTCGCCAATGGTGGTCCAAAGTCGGGCAGCGCTGGAAAGCACGCAAAGGCCGGGTGACGACAACAGATGAGGATTTGCTGTTGCTCAATAATACCCCGAATGCCGTGGTGCCGCTGCGCGGGCCAAATGCTGCGGATCCTGCACTGGTTCGCAAAAAAGATAGTGCCGAGATTGTCGGCGAAGCGGTGAATAAGCTGGTGGATCGTCTTGAACAGATTAACGCCAGTATTTCTCTGCAAATTCAGCAAAACGAGTTGCTTGTCGATAAAATCAATCAAATTCCAGACCTACTGTCCGGCCTGCCGCAACAGGTCCAGGAACAGCGTCAGATTCTCCAGGACTTGACGACCGAATTAAAGACTAAAGCTGCTAATGACCAGAAATTACTGGAGTTGATGGCCGGAATGAGTGATCACGCCGCCGAGCAAACGGGCAAACTCGGTCAGATTCATGAACATCTGGAAGCAACGGCGAAAGTGGACCGTGAGATTTGTGATAATCTGGGTAAATTTAATGCTTCAATCGAGAAGCTGGATTCAGATACGGTCAGCCAGACTGAATGGATCCAGCAAATGAGCCGGTCTTTTTCCGCGACCGACCGATATTTGAAATATACCCTTGCCCGCCAGCAACGGCGGTTTATGTGGATTTTTGTGATTTCGATGGTGGTTAGCCTTGTGGCTATATCCGGTTTAGTGATTGGAATTGTCCTGTTGACTCGATAAGCTGCGTGATGCCGGATTCTCAGTCCAAACGGATTTTCATCAGTGCGCTGGAACCCAGTGCTGAACTGCACTGTGCCAATCTGATCAGCCAGTGCGGCCGGAAAATGGGGGAAGGAAAAACCTCGATAAAGTCTATCGAATGGGTTGGTTTTGGCGGGTCGAAGATGGAAGAGGCCGGCTGTGCTTTGCTGGAAAACACCGTCAGCAGGGCGGCAATGATTTATAAAGTCTTTAGTCAGCTGGGGTATTACCGGAGTCTGATTCACAAAGCCCGGCAGCTGCTGGAACAAAACAAACCTGATTTGGTTATTGTCTGCGATTCACCTGCGTTTAATTTTCACATAGCCAAAGCCGCCAGGAAGCTCAACATCCCTGTCTTGTTTTATGTGGCTCCGCAACTGTGGGCCTGGGCGCCGTGGAGGATTCATAAATTAAAGGCCTGCTGTGATAAGCTGGCCTGTATTTTGCCCTTTGAACAGGATTGGTTTCAGCGGCGTGGTGTGGATGCGACCTTTGTCGGCAATCCCTTATTTGATGAATTGACCGAGCCTCTTGAAGCGAATCTCAAAACCTATGACAGATTCACACCCCAGCAGGCAAAGATTGCATTGCTGCCGGGTTCCCGCAGGCATGAGATCGAGACCCTCTGGCCTGCGATGCAGCAGATTGCCCTTGAGATTCGCAAGGTCTATCCGAAGGCACATTTTTATACTGCAGCACCGGATATGTCCAAGATGGTCCTGCTGCACGAGCATCGGATGAACGGTTTTTCGTGTCTGGAGCAGATCGGCGGGCTGATAGATCTGTGCAAACAGGTGGATATGGCGATTGTTGCCAGTGGCAGTGCGACGCTTCAGGTTGCCGCCGCGGCATGTCCGATGATTGTGATGTATCAATCCAGCCGGCTGATGTGGCATCTGGTGGGGCGGTGGCTGATCCGTACGCCGGTGCTGTCGTTGCCGAATATCGTGGCGGGCCGAAGGCTGGTGCCGGAGTTTATGCCGTATTTTACCTCGATTGACCCGATTACCCATGTGGCGATGGATTATCTGGGCAGTGTCGAACGTTTAAAAAAAGCCAGTGCCGACCTGGTGGATCTATGCAAGCCTCTGGCCGGACGGAATACGGCTGCTGAGGTTGCCAATATTGTATTCCAGATGATATAACTCTGATTGTATACCAAAAAGAGGAGTAGAAAGTCTTTTGGGGAGCATAAATCGGGGTAGTTGCTATTTGTTTGCCCTCTCGGATACTGCCGCGGCAACCAACGGGAGCGGAAAAACCAGGCGTTTAGCGTTTATATCTGCCTAAGTGAAAGTCGGGGTGACTGGATTCGAACCAGCGGCCTCCTGGACCCAAACCAGGCGCTCTAGCCAAGCTGAGCTACACCCCGCAGTGCAAAGTTGGGTAAATAAATATATAATCCGTCTCCAGAAAAGGCAAGAAAAACCTCCTGCAGAATATTTTGGGCCTGAATTGCCCGGGCAAATGGCCTAAAACATTGACTTTACCCCCCGTTTCTCTTAGTATGGTCGAACTTTAGACGTATAAATGAATGGTGATTGCTAATCCGAATGGATAGAAATCCAGATGAAGAAAGGTTATCTATGTCTGAATCCAAAGTCAAACTGAGAACCAGACCCTGTGTGATGATTATCCGGGATGGATGGGGATGGAATCCCAATCCGGCTGAAGATAAATTCAATGCGATTAAAATGGCGAATGTGCCGACCGACACGATGCTGATGAATCATTATCCCAACTGTCTGATTCGAACCTATGGCGAAGATGTCGGGCTGCCGGAGGGGACGATGGGCAACAGTGAGGTCGGGCACCAGAATATTGGGGCAGGGCGGGTGGTCTATCAGGATTCGGTCCGGATTACCGTGGCGATTCGCGATGGCGAGTTTTTCCAGAATGAAACCCTGCTGGCCGCAATTCGCAGTGCCAAAGACAACGGCAGGAAACTGCATCTGTTCGGGCTGTGCAGTGATATCGGTGTGCATTCGCTGCTGGGGCATCTTTACGGCCTGCTGGAAATGTGCAAACGCAATGGTCTCAGGGAGGTGTATCTGCATGCCTTTACGGATGGGCGTGATTCCCCTCCGACCAGCGGTGCGGGTTATCTTGCGGATATTGAAAAGAAAATGGCTGAAATCGGTGTCGGCAAGATTGCGACTGTGATGGGACGATTTTATGCGATGGACCGGGATAAACGCTGGGAACGTGTTGAGGCGGCGTACCGATGTCTGACCGAAGGCACCGGCCATACCGCCAAGTCGGCTCTGTCGGTGATGCAGGAAAGCTATGCCAAAAACATTACCGACGAATTTATCGAGCCAACCTGTATTGTGAATGCCGCGGATGAACCGATTGCCCTGGTACAGGATGGAGATAGTGTTATCTTCTTTAATTTCCGCGGTGACCGTCCTCGCGAATTGACGCGGGCCTTTGTCGATACCGACTTCAGCGAATTTGCACGGCGTGTTCAGCCCAGGACGGCGCATTATGTCTGCATGACCGAATATGATTCGAAGATTCAAACGCCGGTGGCTTTTCCTCCGATTCGCCAGATGCCCAATATTGCAGGCGAATATTTCAGCAAGCTGGGACTGAAGCAATTCCGCTGTGCTGAGACGGAAAAATATGCCCATGTGACCTTTTTCTTCAATGGCGGGCGGGAAGAGCCGTTTGAAGGGGAACAACGCCAGATCGTTCCTTCGCCGCGGGTGAAAACCTATGATATGAAACCGGAAATGAGTGCCAACGAAGTCTGTGATGTGATTTGTGACAAGCTGGATACCAACCAGTTTGATGTCATCATCTGCAACTTTGCCAATCCGGATATGGTGGGACACACCGGTGTCCTGGAGGCTGCGATCACAGCGGCCCAGACGGTGGATCGGTGTGTCGGTCGAATTCTGGACAAGGTCAAGGCGATGGGCGGCAGCGCCGTCATTCTGGCCGATCACGGCAACTTTGAAAAGATGTGGGATTTTGAAAACAATATGCCTCACACGGCACATACCGTGGGGGATGTTCCGTTTATTGTGTTTGATGAGGGTTTTAAATCCAGAAAAATGGCCTCCGGCGGCAAGCTGGCCGATGTTGTGCCGACGTTTCTGGAGGTGATGGGATTGCCCAAACCGGCAGAGATGACCGGCAGGAGCCTTCTTCTGTAAAGGTCTTTGACAGGCAGGACAGTGTAACTATGGGCAGGATTGCCATTCTCGATGACAATATGATTAACATGATTGCGGCCGGAGAAGTCATCGAGCGGCCTGCCAGTATTGTCAAGGAACTGCTGGAAAACAGTCTCGATGCCGGGGCGACGCGGATTACCGTTCTGATCGAAGACGGGGGACGCAAACGGATTGCAGTGACCGACAACGGCTGCGGGATGGATGCTCAGGATTTGCAGTTGGCGCTGGAACCGCACGCAACCAGTAAAGTCCGCCAGGCTGAAGATTTGCATGCTATCCGAACGATGGGGTTTCGCGGGGAGGCGCTGGCCAGTATTGCCTCAGTGGCCCAGGTGACGCTCATCAGCCGTACCGCGGATTCCATCCAGGCCAATCTGCTTTATTGTGATTGCGGCCATCGGGAGCCGGTGCGTCCGGCCAGTGCTGATATGGGGACGACGGTGGATGTGCGGAATCTGTTTTATAAGCTGCCGGCCCGGCGCAAATTTCTGCGTACGGCCAATACCGAGATGACGCATATCATCGAGCATTTTACGCGCATTGCTCTGGCGCATTTATCGCTGGACTTGACTCTGATTCACAATGGCCGGCAGACCTATCACCTGCTTGGCGGACAAACGCTGACTGAGCGGGTGGGGATTCTGTTTGGCGGGGAACTGGCCGAGACACTGATGCCCCTTCGCAAACAGGAAAAGGGAATGGAGATTACCGGGCTGATCGGCAGGCCTGCTGCCGCACGCACCAGCAGCAGCTATCAATATGTTTTCCTGAATCGGCGATTTATCCGGGATAAATTTATTCAGCATGCCATTCGGCAGGCGTATCAGGGGCTTGTGGAACCCAATCGGTATCCGGCGGTATTTTTGTTTCTGGATATGCCGCCGGAACAATATGATGTCAACGTTCATCCGACCAAGGTCGAGGTGCGTTTTGAAAATTCCAATCTGGTGCATTCACAGGTCTTGGCGGCGCTGCGGGATAAACTGCTCAGTACCCATCTGGATGTTGGCGGAAAAATGCCGCCTTCGATGGAATTTGGCCCTTTGCCTGACAGCGGAACAGCACAGGAATTGGCCCGGCGTCAGCGCATTTTGGATGCCGTTGAGGATTTCTTCAAAAAGCCTGCAGGCTCGCAAAGGACTTTCGAGTTTAAATCATCGCGGCAGGAGCCGTTGTTTGGTGAGCCGTCACCCATTCCCTCCAAGGCAACTGCTTCCGAGACCATCCCGGCCTACCAGGATATCCAGCTGCCCATGGCCCCACAGAAATATCTGCAGGTGCAGAACAGTTACCTGCTCGTGGCGACTGAACAGGGATTTGAAGTGATCGACCAGCATGCATTGCATGAACGGATTTTATTTGAAAAGCTGTGCGAGAAAATCCGGCAGGGCAGGCTGGCCTCGCAGCGATTTCTGACGCCGGTAGTGATTCAGGTCACGCCGCAGCAGGAAGAATCGATGGAGCATAACACGGCATTATTCGAGAAGCTTGGCATCGAGCTTGGTCCGTTCGGGCCGGGGACGATTGCGATTCAGGCCTTTCCGATTCTGCTGGAAAAAGCAGAGCCGGGGGAATTTGTTCGGAATCTGTTGGATACGCTGGCATCGACTGCATTGACCGACCAGCCGGAAGATCTGCTCAAGGAGGTTCTGGAGCGGGCGGCTTGTATGGCGGCGGTCAAGGCCGGCCAGCCCCTCAGTGAAACCGAGGTGGTGCAACTGCTTGCGGATCGCCAGAAGTATCCGCAGGCCTGTCGGTGTCCACATGGTCGGCCGACGACACTGACGTTTAGCATCGCAGAGCTGGAAAAACAATTCAAGCGGACGGGGTTTTGATGACGGACCAAAAGATGCACCATTCCCGGCGAAATGATGCCCGACGGATCAATACCGTCACACTGGCAGTGATCCTGGCCGTCGATGCGGTAATCATTGCTCTTGCGGGATTTGGCGTGTACAGCTTGTGGGGATATCTGAGAGCTTGCCCTGTTGAGACTCCGCAGCAGACGCTACGGACAACCGGGGACACCTCGGAACGTATCGTGTCGCTGGCACCAAACCTGACAGAACTACTCTATGCGATGGGCCTGGACAAGGAAATGGCTGCTGTAACGTCTGACAGCAATTACCCAGAGCAGGCCCAATCCCTGCCCCATGTGGGCACCTTCTGGCAGCCGGATATGGAAGCCATTATCGCAGCGAGGCCTACCCTGGTTGTGGCACTGGGGTTTGATCAACAGGCAGGACTGGCCGGACGATTGCGTAAGATGGGATGTCGGACCTTGTCGCTGAATATCGAAACCTTTCCGGAATTGTACAGCGGAATTGAAACGCTGGGGCAATCCGTCAATCGCCCGCAGGAAGCCAGCCGCTTGATCCGACGCATTCAGGGAACCCAGGATAATCTCAAACGGCGGTTTGCCGGTCGTGCTGAACCGCGGGTGCTGTGGGTTATCCAGCGGGAACCGCTGCGGGTGGCCGGGGTGGATACGTTTATTGATGAGATGATTCGCACCTGTGGCGGTCGGAATGCCATCGGCAAAACCATACATCAGTATCCGCCAATCAGTCAGGAAACCCTGCTGGCCTCAGCGCCGGATATTATTATTGAGCCGTCCGATTCGCAGGCCGATTACGAACGGCTGTCTCGTACGATCTACGAATTTTACGGGCGATACCCGAGTCTGCCGGCGGTGCAGGATAAGCGCATTTATATCCTGGATGGCGATTTGGTCAGTCGGCTGGGGCCGCGTATTGAACAAGGCCTTAAAGAAGTTGCCAAGTGTCTTTGGCCGCAGGAGAAATTCAATTAAGAATGAAGACGCTGACTTCCAGAACTATGTGGGGGAGTATTCTGGTCGGCATCGTGGGATTGCTGGCGACGGCGGCGATTTGTTCTGTGTTTGGTTCGGAGAAGATCTTTTTTTCGCGTGTCTGGCAAGGGATGTTTGGACCGACCGGCAGTGGATTTAATCAGGATTATATCATTTACGTGCAGTTTCGTCTGCCGCGGATTTTCCTGGCCGGGATTGTCGGGGCGGCACTGGCCTGTGCAGGGACGGTCCTGCAGGCCATTTTACGCAATCCGCTGGCGGACCCCTATCTGCTGGGAGTATCCAGTGGAGCGGGACTGGGAACAATGTTGGCCGTGATTGGCGGTTTTGGGGTAACGATATGGGGGACCTCTGCAATTACGCTGATGTCGTTTATCTGTGCATTGGGGACGGTATGGATTGTCTGGCTTCTGGGGGGACGCGGCCAGAAAGGCGGTATGACGGGATTGCTTCTGGCTGGCGCGGTTGTGAATGCATTTTTGTCGGCGGTGATTATGTTTTTGAATTCCATTGCACAAGCCAGTCAGATTCAGACGACCCTCTTTTGGCTGATGGGCAATATTTCCGCGATGGACAATATGTTCCTGCTGTGGATCAGTGCCGGTCTTGTTGCGGCGGGGGTCATCACGTGTATGCGGTTTTCGGTTTGGTTGAATCTGATTAGTTTCAGCCCTGAAGAGGCAAGGCTGGCGGGGGTCAATGTCCGATGGCTGTATCAGGGATGTTTTGCGGTGTCTGCACTGATTACCGCGGTGGCAGTCAGTTTAAGCGGACTGGTGGGGTTTGTGGGATTGATTGTGCCGCATGGGGTGCGTCTTCTGATTGGGCCGGACCATCGTCTGCTGATACCCGTCAGTGCGCTGGCCGGAGCGGCATTTGTGATTGTTGCAGATACCGTCTCGCGGATGGTGGTATCGCCTGCGGTGATGCCGGTAGGAGTCGTTACGGCGCTGGCCGGTGGTCCATTCTTCTTGTATTTGCTGGTGCGTTTCGGCAGGAAGCTTCATCTGGGGGATTAAATGGCGATTATTGAAATCGACAACCTGTCGTTTCATTATAAGCAATTGCCTGTGCTGTCGAATGTAACGGTGGCGGTCGAGCAGGGGAGTTTTTGGAGTATCCTGGGGCCTAACGGTGCGGGTAAAAGCACGCTGATTCGGCTGTTGGCTGGATTACTGTCGCCTCAGAAAGGCTCAATCAGACTTTACGGCAAACAACTGAGTCAGTATAAAATTCGGGACCTGTCGCATCGCATTGCCATGGTATGTCAGGAATATATCCCGGCCTTTGGTTTCACGGTGCAGGAAACGGTTTCGATGGCGCGGGTCGGACGCGAGGGTTATGTCTTGTTTGAAGATGAAAACGATAAGGCCATGATACGTAAGGCGATGGAGCAGACCCAGATTACCCACCTGGCCCATCGTAAACTCAATGAACTAAGCGGCGGCGAACGCCAGCGAGTGTTCATCGCGCGGGCACTGGCCCAGGATACCCCGATTTTACTGCTCGATGAACCGACCAATCATCTGGATATAAAACATCAGGTTTATATATTTGACCTCCTGAAATCTTTGCAAAAGGATCAGAATAAGACTATTTTGGTCGTAACACATGATATAAATCTGTCTTGCCAATATTGTGATTGTGTTCTTTTACTGGGCGGAGCGGGGCGATACGAGGTTGGTAATCCGCTGCAAGTCATTGACAATGAGAGGCTTAAGTCATATTTTGGTGTCGAAGGTCATCGCGGAATTATCGGAACTACGCCGTTTTTTGTGCCGTGGGGGCGTTTTGTTGTCCGCTCTGACTCACAGCAATTACAATAAGTCTTTTTATTAAAAGAAGTTAAACTCGCTGTTTTTGGCTTGCTATTTTTTTGCAAGAAAGTATATTTTGGGCTTCTCAGATTGCCGACAATGGAAAAGATATACCTTTGTATTTTCAGTGCAGCAGGGCTTGATAATGCGTAAATGAGGTGGTAAAAATGAAAAAACCGGCAAAAAAAACAACGGCAAAAAAAGCAGTGCCCAAAACGGTTGCCAAAACGGCCAAAAACACAGCCAAACCTGCGGCCAAAAAGGAACGCAAAACGAGTACTGCCAAAAAGCCCAGCAATCACTCCAAATCCCCCATTACTAACACGGACAGTGCATCACCCAAAAATACCATCCTGGCATCCGTACCAAAGGCGGTGCAGGGATCCACAAAAACCTATCTCAGTCCGGAGAAACTGGAGTATTTTCGTCATATACTTCTGGAAAAACTGCACCAGTTGCGAGGGGATGTGGATTCTATTGAGACCGAAGCTCTCCGTAAAAACAGCGCAGATTCGTCCGGAAATTTGTCGACCATGCCGATTCATATGGCCGACCTCGGCTCGGATACCTTTGAGCAGGATTTTGCCCTGGGCTTGATGCGCGGGGAACGGAAGATTGTTACCGAGATACTTGCTGCGTTAAAACGCATTCAGGACTGCACTTACGGTATTTGCGAGGGCACAGGAAAACCGATACCCATACCTCGTCTGGAAGCTTGTCCCTGGGCTCGGTATTGTGTAGATTATGCGGCTAAACTGGAAAAAGGACAGGTCAGCCTCAAGGAAAATTCATATCGGAGCGAATCCAGGACGCGCGTAAAAGATCTGGACCAGGAAGAAGCCCAGGAATTTGAGGAGCTGGACGAAGACCAGGAGATCGAGCAAGAGGAAGAAGAGATCGAAGAGGGAGAATATGACCATCTGGAAGCCGATCCAGACCTGGAAGATTTGTACGAGATTGAAGAAGAACCAGACAACCCTCCTTCGAAATAGCAGCAGTTCGCATCTAATCAAATATGGCATTTGAATGTCCAATATGTAAAAAACCTGTCTGTCCACCACAGAATAGGCAACGGGGATGTTTTCCCTTTTGTTCTGAGCGGTGTCGGCTGATTGATTTAGGCAAATGGATAGATGGGGTATATCGTATTCCGGTCCAAACCGCCCCGGACACCCATCCTGCCCCATCGGAGTCGGCGGATGAGATGGAGTGAAGGGGCCTTTGCGATTCTGTTGCATTATTTTCATCCCCAATTTTTAACTTTTTTGCAGGCCTCCTCCGATAATAGGGAATATAGACAAATCGGGTTGACTTCTTTGGATTTTTCGCCATAATGTCTCAGTTATTTCTGCATCGAGGCTTACGGAAAAGCCGGTCGGAAAAGTCTATTTTGTATATGGAGATGTCTATGCGTCGTTCGTTAGTGGTTCGGCTGCTTTTGGCAGCGGCAGTGGCGTTGACTTTCGCAGGTTGTAAAAAACCAGTTAAGGTCGTCAAGCCCCAGTATGATAAGCCATTACCCCCTGGACAATATGCCCTTCGCAAAATTACCGATCCGGCAATGATTCCAGATATCACATTTGCCTGTTATGAAACAGTCGATTTACGACGCTCGATTGATAACAGTCTGCGTTATTTGAATAAAACCAGCAGTAAAAAATATTTCCCCTGCGGCGATATTACCCATGAACGGGCGGTAGCCAGTCTGCAGACGCTGGCGAAACTGCTGGATCAGGGTCTTGTCGGACGTCCTCTGGCAGCAGCCATCAAAGAACAATTTGAATTTTACCAGTCTGTCGGCTGTGACGATATGGGCACGGTGTTATTTACCGGTTACTATACCCCCATTTTTAACGGTTCGATGACCCCGACAGCGGTGTATCGGTATCCGCTTTACAAGCAGCCGCAGGACCTGGTCAAAGGAGAAGACGGAACCATACTCGGGCGAAAAATGCCGGACGGAACATTTACGCAATATCCGGCACGCCGGGAGCTGGAGGAGAGCGGCCAGCTCAAAGGGACAGAGCTGATTTATTTATCTGATCCCTTTGAGGTGTACATTGCCCATGTGCAGGGGTCTGCAAAAATCCGGCTGGCAGATGGGAGTCTGGTTACCGTTGGGTATACCGCCAGCAACGGCCATGAATACAAAAGCATCGGTCAGGAGTTAATTAATGACGGCGTCCTGCCTAAAGAGGGTCTTAGTCTGCAGCGAATGATAGAGTATTTCAAAGCGAATCCGAATATGGTCGATCATTATATCTATCGTAATCCCCGGTTTGTGTTTTTCCAGATGGATTCCGGGGATCCGCGCGGCAGTCTGAATGAGCCGGTTACACCTCTGCGGACGATTGCCACAGACAAATCCATTTATCCGCGAGGGTGTATTGCGGTGCTCAAGACCAATCTGCCAAGACCGGTCGGGATGGATATTTCCAAGCGTCCTTACACTGGATTTGCTCTGGATCAGGATACCGGCGGAGCTATTCGTGCGCCGGGACGCTGCGATGTGTATATGGGGTCTGGCGACGAGGCTGGCAAGATGGCCGGACAGGTATATGAAGAAGGCAAATTATATTATATTTTTGTGAAGCCGGAATTGATGGTCTCTGAAGCCGTGTCAGGGGTGGTTGAATCTTCGCCGCAGCCCCAGAATTCGGCTTATTAGGCGATCTGCATGATGAAATGAGATGGTATGGATTTTAAGATCAGGTTTCTCGGAGCGGTACAAAATGTTACCGGTTCCCGGCATCTACTGGAGTTCAATGGTTTCCGGGTGCTGGTGGACTGCGGATTGTATCAGGAACGTGAGTATCAATCTCGCAACTGGGACGATTTCGGATTTGTTCCGGCGGACCTGAATGCGGTGCTGCTGACCCACGCTCATCTGGACCATTGCGGCCTGATTCCCAAACTGGTCAAGGAAGGATTCAAAGGCAAGGTCTATTGCACTCCGGCAACGGCGGAAATCACCAAAATTGTGCTGATGGATTCGGGCAAGCTGCAGGAAGAAGATGCGGCCTTCAAACGCAAGCGTCACAAAAAAGAAGGACGTGAAAGCCCTCGCCCCATTGAGCCGCTGTACACCCTGGAAGAAGCAGAACAGAGTTTCAGTTGTATTGAGCCTGTTCCATTTGCCCAGGTTTTTTCACCTGTGGAAGGCATTGATGTCAGTTTTCATGAAGCCGGGCATATCCTGGGGGCGTCGATTATCAAGATTATTCTGCATCTCAACGGTCAGTCGAGGACGATACTGTTTACCGGAGACCTCGGACGCAACAATAAACCCATCATTCGTGATCCTGCTGTTTTTGACCATGCCGATTATGTCCTGATGGAATCGACCTATGGCGATCGAGAGCACGAAAACACAGAAAACACCAAAGACCAGCTTGCCCAGGCAGTCAATCAAACCTGGAAAGCGGGCGGAAATTTAATTGTGCCAAGTTTTTCGATTGAACGCAGCCAGGAGGTCCTGTATTTCCTCAATGAATTACTGCTGGAAGACCGCATTCCGCATATTATGACCTTTTTGGACAGTCCCATGGCCGTCAAAGTGACGGAGGTGTTCGAAAAACATCCAGAGCTGTATGATCGGCAGATGCGGTCGCTGATTCTCAAGAATGGTTCGCCATTCAGCTTTAAGGGGCTGATTAAAGTTCAGGCCACCGCTGAGTCCAAAGCCATCAACCATATCAAGGGAACGGTGATGATTATCGCCGGTTCGGGAATGTGCACAGGCGGGCGCATCAAACACCATCTGGTCAATAATATCACCCGTCCGGAATCCACGATTCTGTTTGTAGGTTATCAGGCCAACGGGACGCTTGGCCGGCAGATTCTGGACAGCAACGGCGGTGAGGTGCGTATTTTAGGTCAGACCTATCCGGTCAAAGCCCGGGTGGTCAAAGTGCATGGATTCAGTGCCCATGCGGATCGCAGGGAAATGCTGGACTGGCTTCGAAATCTCAAGCAGCTTCCGCGTAAGATTTTCCTTGTCCATGGCGAAAAAGAAGTTGCCGAAAACTTCCGGGAATACCTCAAGGACAATCTGGGGGCCGATGTTATGGTGCCGGAATATCAGCAGGAAGTGGCTTTAAATTAGTGCAATAAAGATATAGTTGAAAGGCCAAGCCGATGCAGTCTGTGGCAACCAGATTGCGTGCAGTGAACAGGGGGGGGTTATGAAACACACGTGGATTGCTTTTGGATTAGCTGTGATTTGTGCCATCGCCGGGGCACAGACCGCTGGCATGTATACGCTGACCGGCGGCAGTGATCCATCGGCGGCGGCGGGAATCGATCCGAATTACTTTGTGGTTGCCGATGATGAACACAATATTCTGAAAATGTACAGGGCCGATGGACAGCCGGAGCCGGTACTGAATTATGATTTATCTTCGTTTCTGAGGGTGGATTCGAAGTCCCCCGAAGCCGATATTGAAGGGGCTGCACGCATAGGAAGCCGTATCTATTGGATTACCTCACATGCCCGGAATAAAGACGGTAAATATCGAGCCAGCCGGTATCGTTTTTTTGCCGTTGACATACGTCCTGCCTCATCGGCGATTCCCTGGCAACTGGTCCCGGCCGGCACGCCCTGTATGACGCTGCTGCAGGATATGCTGAATGCACCCTCGCTGCGGTTTTTGGATTTGGGGTCTGTCACACGTCTTGAGGATGAAGAGGCTTTAACAAAAAAGCAGCGGGAACGACTGGCGCCCAAGCGTGAAGGGTTTAATATTGAAGGCCTGGCCGCTGGTCAGGATGGAAAATCGCTGTGGATCGGGCTTCGCAATCCTCAGTATCGCGACCCGGCGGATGGCCGGAAAAAAGCGATTTTACTCTGTCTGCAGAATCCAGAGGAAATCATCGATCGGGGGGCAGCGGCCCGGTTTGGAGAACCGGTACTGCTGGATTTGGGCGGGCGAGGCATCCGCTCCATCGAATATATCGAATCGCAGCAGTCGTATCTGATTGCCGCCGGTGCCGTGGACGGTGAGGCAAATAAGGCATTTTGTCAATGGAATCCCCGGACGGAATCATTGAAGCCCGTTGAGATCGTTACCCCAACAACCTTTAATCCGGAAGCTATATTTGTCTGTCCGGGTAATTCCATGACAGGTTTAATCAGTGATGATGGATCCCTCGAAGTCGAGGTCAAAAGTCCGGAGGAATGTGTCGATGGGGAATTGCTGCCGAATGGGCGATGTTTGAATAAAAATCTGAAGGAGTTGAACCGTCGGACATTCCGTGTGATGTTTTTGTCGGATCTGAAATAATTATTAAAATGCGATAAATGACACACAGAATAATAGTTGATACAAAAAGTTTTTTAAGCCCGATTTTATTGCGTTGCATTTTCAGGAGGGATTGATATAGTTATAAGTGAAATAAAAGCGAGAAACTGTTCTCGCTGGACATCTGGCCTGTTTGTCAGTATGGCTCATGGGTCTTAATTTTTTCTTTTTGGAGAAACAAGATGACAAAGAAAGTGTATGTTGGGAATTTGAGTGCCAAAGTGGACACCGCCATGCTGGAATCGTGGTTTACCGAGTTCGGTACGGTGGAAAGCGCCAACATCGTAATGGATCGAGAAACAGGCCAGAGCAAAGGTTTTGGTTTTGTCCAGATGAGCAGTGAACAGGAAGCTCAGGCAGCCATGAATGCCATGAACGGCAAAGAAGTGGAAGGCCGGATACTCAAAGTTGCTGAAGCCAACCCACCTAAAACCAATAAGCCTCGATTTGGCGGTGGCGGTGGCGGCGGTGGTGCCAGACGTCCTGGCGGTTTTGGCGGCGGTCCCCGTGGGGGCAATCGTGGCAATGACCGCGGTGGCGACAGAGGCGGACGTGGCGGTTTTGGCAGACGCTAAGTTGCAACAATAGTCACAATCATACCAAGGCACTTTGTAATCCCGACGGATTGCAGAGTGCCTTTTTTATAACTATCATCCCAGAAATAAGTTATATCCACTTTGTGTCGCAGTGCCACAGAGTATTCTGCCAAATATGATTTTTCAGAGACAAGGCCTTGACAGGGTTAGGTTTGTATTTATAATATAAATCTGATGGTAACAGGTTAGCTGCACATTGAAATCACCTTGTGTTTTTGACCCCGTATGTCAGCGAGTAATCCAGAGATCCCAATTCAGGAATTCGGTCTGCAAAGACGGTTCCTGGATCGATCGCTTTCTTCTCATCACCCTCCTCTGAAGCCAGATGCCGGTTACGGGTCTGGCTTTTTTTGTGTTCGATAATAACTCTTAAAAACATAGATAGATTATACACAACAGCTTTTATTTATCGGTAAAACTATTGACTCTGAGCAGGCCCGGTCGTATCATTGTGGCTTTGGGATATCATAATCATGAGTAAAACAAAAAAATCACGAATTCATTTTGATATTGAGCGCTGCAAAGGATGCGGCTTATGTGTGCTGTTTTGCCCCAAAGGCTATTTACGGATGTCGGAAGAACTCAACAGTCAGGGCAATCCTTATGCAGAAATCATTGACCCGGCGGCCTGTAATGCCTGCGGAATATGTTTTCGGATGTGTCCGGATGTTGCGATTGAGATTTACGAACGGGCCGATGAATCCGGCGGTGAAGAAGATGCTTCCGATGAACAATCTTCGAGAAAGTGATCATCGATGGGTGAAAAGATTCTGTTAAAAGGTAATGAGCTGCTGGCTGAAGCAGCAGTGCGTGCCGGGTGTCGTTTTTTTGCCGGCTATCCGATTACACCGCAAAATGAGATACCCGAATATATGTCCTGGCGACTTCCGCAGTCCGGCGGTGTGTTTATTCAGGCCGAAAGTGAGCTGGCTGCAATTAACATGCTTTTTGGAGCTTCAGCCACCGGCACGCGGTGTATGACCAGTTCTTCTTCGCCGGGCATCAGTCTCAAGCAGGAGGGCATCAGCTATATTGCTGCGGCCGAGCTGCCCTGTGTCATTGTCAATATGCAGCGAGGCGGACCGGGGCTGGGTAACATTCGGGCCTCTCAGGCAGACTATTTTCAGGCGGTCAAAGGGGGCGGGCATGGGGATTATCGACTGATTGTGTTGGCCCCGGGGACGCTTCAGGAAGTCTATAACCTTACGATGAATGCGTTTGATTATGCCGATTTCTGGCGTAATCCGGTCTTGATTCTGGGGGATGGGATACTGGCCCAGATGGCCGAACCGGTGGAGATGGAGCCATATCAGCCGCTGATGGCTATTCCGGCCAAGGATTATGTTTTGGACGGATGCCGGGGGCGTGCACCCCGGGTGATTAAAACCCTGATTTTGCATCCCAATATTGGGCTGGTGGTACATAATGAAAATCTCCAGAAAAAATATCGGCAAATCGAACAAGCCATTCAGCTTTGCGAAGACTACCAGGCATCGGATGCAGAGATTGTCATTTCCGGCTATGGGATTACCGGTCGAATTGCCAAGGGAGCTGTGAAAATGGCCCGTCAGAAAGGCATTAAAGCCGGCCTGCTTCGGCCTGTCAGTTTGTGGCCCTTCCCAAAGGATCTGTTTTTAAAAACAGCGCAGACGGCTAAACAGTTTCTGGTTGTCGAGATGAGCGAAGGGCAATTTGTTGAGGATGTTAAGCTGGCCATCGAATGCCGTCGGCCCGTGGAATTTCTGGGTAAAGGCGGCGGCTGGTATCCGACGCAGGAAGCCATTCTTGAGAAAATTGAACAGATGGCCGCACAGGCCAAAGGAGGCAGGTGAGATGGAGTTTCTGCACCCCGAGTCCCTGTGTGCCTCGCAAAGCCATTATTGTCCTGGCTGCGGGCACGGTATCATTCACCGGCTGGTGGCCGAAGTCATTGACGAACTGGGTATTCGTGAAAAGACGATTGCCACAGCGCCCGTGGGCTGTGCGGTGATGTTTTATGATTATATGAAGTTTGATATTATCGAGTGCGCCCATGGACGCAGTCCGGCGGTGGCCACGGGAATCAAGCGGATGCTGCCGGATCGGATTGTGTTTACCTATCAGGGGGATGGCGATCTGGCGGCGATTGGCACCGCGGAAACGATTCATGCGGCCAACCGCGGCGAAAATATCACGGTGATTTTCGTGAACAACGCCATTTATGGCATGACCGGTGGGCAAATGGCTCCGACGACCCTGCTGGGGCAGCATACGACAACCACTCCCGGCGGACGCGGCAAGCATCAGGAAGGCGGACCGATCCGCATCTGTGAACTGCTCAGTCATCTGGATGGTGTCAGTTATCTTGAACGGACTTCGGTCAGTTCCCCCAAGGATGTCATTGTGGCCAAACGGGCAATTAAAAAGGCTTTTGAAAATCAAATGGAAGGCAAAGGCTATTCGCTGGTCGAAGTGCTGTCAATGTGTCCAACGGATTGGAAGCTGACGCCGCAGGATGCGATTAAATTTGTCAATGATGAGATGAAAAAAACATTCCCGCTGGGAGTATTTAAAGATCGCTGATATGAAAGAAACCAGAATTATTATTGCCGGCTACGGCGGACAGGGTGTGGTGGCGATGGGCAACGTGCTGGCTCGGGCCTGCATGATCGAAGGCAAGAATGTGACCGGCATGGTCTCTTATGGCGTTGAGATGCGCGGCGGCACATGCAGTGCCACGATTGTTGTGGGGGACGACGAGATTGCCTGTCCGTTTGTGGAAACGCCGGACCAGGCACTGATTCTCAATCAGCAGTCGCTGGATAAATACGAGGAATGTATTATTCCTGGCGGGCTGATTCTGGTCAATACATCGATTATTCAGCGTTCTGTCAAACGGGCCGACCTGGAACAGATTCAGATTCCAGCCTCCCAGATTGCCCGGGAACTGGGCAATATCAGAGGGGCCAATATGGCGGCGCTGGGGGCGTATATCCAGCATACAAGACTGCTGAAGATGGATAGTGTTGAGCGGGGGATGCGTGAGTTGTTTGGCGGCAAAAATCCGGTGATGACGGAGATGAATGTGCGGGCACTGCGGGAAGGGGCTAAACGATTTACCGCGGTCAGGGCCTGCCAAAGGGTATAATACCATCGTTCAAGTTCGACAGGTTCACAGAACCTGTCCCAACCCATAATCCATCCCGGTTATTGCACAAGACGGGGCGGGCAGATAAAGCAGGCACATATGGCATTGTTGAGTATTAATAATATTTCGATGGGATTTGGTCAGGCCCCAATTCTGGACAACGTCAGTCTTCAGGTCGAGCAGGGGGAGCGTATCTGCCTGATTGGTCGTAATGGCGAGGGCAAGACGACGCTGATGAAGATTATTTACGGCCTAATCGAACCACTGTCCGGCCAGATTACCCGCAAGCCGGGGCTGCAGATCGGCATGCTGGAGCAAACGGTTCCGGTGGGCCTCCAGGGGACTGTGTTTGGAGCGGTTTCGGAGGGTCTGGGGCGACGCGGGCAGCTGCTGCAGGACTACCACAATGTCAGCCGGGAGTTGGCTGAGAAACCCACCCCGCAGGTTATGGACAAACTCAATCGACTCCAGCATGAACTGGAAACGCAGGATGCCTGGCAGGTCCATCTGCAGGTTGATACGGTGATATCGCATTTGAAATTGAATGCGGATGCTCCGGTCGATACCTTGTCGGCAGGGTTAAAGCGGCGGGTGCTTCTGGCCCGGGCGCTGGTGCTGGAGCCAGATATTCTGCTGTTGGATGAACCGACCAATCATCTCGATGTGGATTCGATTGTCTGGCTGGAGGAATTTCTGCTCAAATACCCCGGAACGCTGATTTTCGTGACGCATGACCGGATGTTTTTGCGTAAGTTATCTACCCGAATTATCAATTTGGATCGCGGCAGTCTGACCAGTTGGCAGTGCGATTATGATGCCTTCCTCAAACGCAGACAGAATCAGCTTGATGCTGAACTGAGCGAGCAGAAATGGTTTGATAAAAAGCTGGCTCAGGAAGAGGCCTGGATTCGAACCGGCATCAAAGCACGCCGGACACGCAATGAAGGGCGGGTCAGGCAATTGCTCAAAATGCGTCAGATTCGCCGACAGCGTCGGCAAACCATCGGCAAAGTGCGGTTTGAAATGCAGGAGGCTCAGATGTCTGGCGAACTGGTCATGGATGTGCAGAAGGTCAGTTTCGCATACCCTGATACGGTACTTCAAATGCCCTCGCCGAAAATTATTGACAACCTGACTACAACGATCATGCGCGGTGATAAAATCGGCATTATTGGCCCCAATGGCAGCGGCAAAACCACGTTGTTGAAAGTCTTGTTGGGGCTTTTGAAACCTACCGAAGGGACGGTGAAGCTGGGCACCAAGCTGGAAATATCCTATTTTGATCAACTTCATGCTCAACTGGATGAGACCAAGACGGTCTGGGAAAATGTGGCCGATGGATATAGTGTCATTATGGTCAATGGCAAGGAGCGAAATGTGGTCGGGTATCTCCAGGATTTTCTGTTTACTCCTCAGCAGGCTCGAAATCTGGTGCAAAATCTGTCCGGCGGCGAACGAAATCGTCTGCTTCTGGCCCGACTGTTTGCCAAGCCTTCCAATGTTCTGGTGCTTGACGAACCCACCAACGATTTGGATATAGAGACCCTGGAATTACTGGAAGAGCTGCTGATGGAGTACCAAGGTACAGTGCTGCTGGTCAGCCACGACCGAGCGTTTCTCAATAATGTCGTGACAGGCACTTTGGTATTGGAAGGGCAGGGTAGGGTATCAGAATATGTGGGCGGTTATGATGACTGGAAGGCCTTGCAGCCATCCCCGGAAATTCAGTCTGGAATACCCACTGCTAAAAAGGATAAAGAAAAACCCCAGTCACACAGTCAGGCAACTGCCAAAAAGAAGCTCAGCTATAAGCAGCTCAAAGAGCTGGACCAGATACAAGCCGATATCGAGCGGAATGAACAGGAACTTGCAGAGCTTCAGGGACAAATGACTCAGCCTGCTTTCTATAAACAGCCCAGCGAGGTGATTGCAAAGGTTGCGGCACGAATTCAGGAACTGGAAGCTCAGAACGAACAGTTGTTTGCACGCTGGGAACAGTTGGAACGGTAATACCAGACCAATAAAATCTGGAAATGAACAGCCAATAAAAAAGGCGGCTCATGGGCCGCCTTAGGATGTCTGGAAGTCGATCCAATCAGGCCTTTACGACGTTAATCCGTCTGCCGGTCACTTGAACGGTGCCGTTCTCGGTTGCAAAAATGGTATGATCTTTGCCCATCCCAACGTTAAAACCAGGGAAGAACTTTGTTCCGCGCTGACGCAGAATAATATTACCGGCAATAACAGCCTGACCGCCGGACACCTTGAAACCCAGATATTTCGGGTTGCTGTCGCGTCCGTTTCGTGTTGACCCTTGTCCTTTCTTATGTGCCATATCAAACCTCGTATTCTAAGATATCGCCTTTTATTTACCGTAAACCTAAGAGCCATATAAAGTAACAATGCAAAAAGGCTTTGTCCAGCAGAATTTTTCAAAAAGAATTAAAAATATAACCCCGAAATAATGAATTTGTATGTTCAAATAAAGGTAATATATATCCAAATGTTAGAGAAAAAAGGTGCGGGGGCCGGAGAAAACAGAGACAAGTGTTTCTGTTTCGGGGTCGGAGGCCCCCGCATAATATGCCTAAGACATTCGTCTCAAAAATGCGGAATATACTATTGATGCTCAACGAGGAACGCTACCCTAACTTACTTTAATATAATGGCTATAATGGGTAAAAGCAAGCTTTTTTTGAAGTCTTTAAAAGGTTTTTTTAGGAATCCGGCGGACCCCGACCTGCTTCCACGCTGCGATAAAACCGATTGATAATAGCATTATGCATTAAACTAACCCCCAACTATCATTTTTGTCATCATTATGATAAAGGGGATTATATAGAAATATGAATTAAAAAACAAGAAAATATTAAGAAAAAATATAGTTCCGGCTCTAAGCGTTCTACTTTTTTGCATATTATTTCTTTTTCTGTCTTATTATCGGTCTTTAATGAAGTCCGGAACTCAAATTTTATTACCAGACAAGCATTGTTTTTTAAGGACTGTCCTGTCATAATACCTCGCACTGGTATCATTTAATGTGAAGGGATTCCATCAGCCAGGGATGACACAGCAAAAACGATTACAAGTCAAATTAAAAGGTCAGGTCCAGGGGGTTGGATGTCGGCCGTATGTCTATAATCTGGCACTGAAGCTGGGATTAACCGGTTTTGTTCAAAATGACACACAAGGAGTATTGATTGAAGTGCAGGGGGCCGGCCCTGATCTGGAGGCATTTCTGCAGGAGCTTCAATCCGGCCCTCATCGTCCGGTTTTATTGGAGATTGAATCCGTGGCGACGATTGAATTGCCGGTGCGTGAAAATGAGCCGATGTTTTCTATTCAAGCCAGCGGCACCGCTGATTCGCCGACGTCGCGGTTGTGTCCAGATATCGCGGTCTGTGTGGATTGTCTTGCGGAAATGAACACACCGACCGATTTACGATATCGTTATCCTTTTATCACTTGTACCCAATGCGGGCCGCGGTATTCGATTATCAAGGCGATCCCCTATGACCGGCCTAATACCACCATGGCAGAATTTGAGATGTGCCCGCGATGCCGGGCGCAATATGGTGATGCAGCCGACCGTCGGTTTCATGCCCAGCCGCTGGCGTGTCCTGTCTGCGGCCCCAAAGTCACTTTGCTGGACAACAGAGGCACACAGATTGAAATCGACAGCGACAGGGCTATCTCCAGAACCGCCCATCTCCTGCTTGAAGGCAAAATCCTCGCCATCAAAGGCATCGGCGGATTTCATCTGGCCGTCAATGCATTGGATGGTAAAGCGGTGGAACTGTTACGGAAACGAAAACGCAGGGAAGCAAAACCCTTTGCGATGATGGCGGGGAGTCTTGATACCATCCAACGATATGCTGTTGTGGATTGGGCCGCACAGAGATTGCTTACAAGCCCGGCTGCCCCGATTGTTTTGCTGCCTAAAAAATACCCGAACGCGATTGCCCCTTCGGTTGCAAACGGGACGAACTGCTTTGGATTCATGCTGCCCTATGCGCCGCTGCATCATCTATTGTTTGCAGAGCCGGGTATTGACGTGCTGGTCATGACCAGTGCCAACCTTTCGGATGAGCCGCTGATTTGTGATAATGATGCAGCCCTGGAGCAATTGGGAGATGTTGCCGATTGTTTCCTCATGCACAATCGCCCCGTCTATCGGCAGGTGGACGATTCGGTCACACAACTCATTGACGGGAAGCCCGCATTGCTGCGCCGGTCGCGGGGGTATGTGCCTGAACCGATTCTCAACCACACCCCGGCCGTAAAAGAGATTTTTGCTGCGGGAGCGGATTTGAAAAACACATTCTGTTTTGCCAAAGGCCATCATTATCTGCTCAGCGAGCACATCGGAGATCTTGAAAATCCAGCCGTGTATCGCCATTATATCCGTTCTATTGACCATCTGGCCGCTCTTTTTGAAATAAGGCCGGAAGTTATCGTTCACGATTTGCATCCGACCTACTTTTCGACCCAGTTTGCCCAGAATTACGCCAAGCAGGCAGGGGTTCCCGCGATGAGCATTCAGCATCACTGGGCTCATGCAGCGGCGGTCATGACCGAATATGGTATTCAAGATGAGGTGATTGCTCTGGTGGCAGATGGAACCGGCTATGGTACCGATGATGCGATATGGGGCTGTGAATGTCTGGTTTGCTCGCTGACTCAGATGCGACGATTTGGACATCTGGACTATTACCCGTTAGCCGGAGGGGATGCGGCGTCCGTGGAAGCGATTCGACCGATTCTGGGGTTGTGCGAAGCTGCCGGGATCACACTGCCGGATGATATCCTGGCCGGAATCGAACCAGATACACAAAAAATTCAAGTCATCAGCCAGCAGATTCATAACGCCTTTGCCGTAGTGCCCACTTCCAGTCTGGGCCGGGTGTTTGACGCTGTTGCAGCGCTGGTAAAGTTAGGGTCTCAAAATCATTTTGAAGCTCAGCTTCCCATGGCTCTGGAGGCTGTGGCCGATCCCGATGAAACCGGATTCTACCCAATTCAACTGCGCCAGACTCCAGAGGGCAGCGTCGTTTGGACAATCGGTTCGGTGCTTGCAGGCCTTCTGGAGGACATACGCAAGGGCCATGATACATCCGTCATGTCTGCACGATTCCATCGTTCGACCGGTCAGGCACTGCTGGAGTTTGCTGTCCTGGCCCGCCAACAGACCGGATTGAATCGGGTGGTTCTGTCTGGCGGGGTGTTTTGCAATCGGTATCTGACAAATTGTCTGATTGGAATCTTGCAAAACAGCGGTTTTCAGGTATTCTTGAGTCGGCGTGTTCCGGCCAATGACGGCTGTGTCGCGTTGGGTCAGGCAGCGATCGCAAATGAAACCTTCAAACTCAGGAAATAGAAAGCCATGTGTCTTGCAATACCAGCTAGAATTGTGGAACTGACCGGAGATCGGGCCATTGCCGATGCCATGGGTAATCGCTGGGCGATTCGTACCACCCTGACGCCCGAAGTCAAGCTGGGAGATATAGTTCTGGTGCATGCCGGGTATGCCATTGCTAAAGTCGAGGAAGAGGATGCTCGCCAGACCTGGGAGTTGTTTGCCCAGATTGCCGACATGGAAGCGGAGCAGAATCAGGCCAAAGGAGCGGAACAATGAGGCTCGATGTCATCCAATCCGCCCGCAGCGACATGGAACAGGCCTGTGCGGCTATCGGACGGCAGGTGCAGGTGATGGAAGTCTGCGGCACCCATACCGTGGCCCTGTTTCGTCATGGGATTCGGTCCATGTTGCCTGCCAATCTGAAATTATTATCCGGCCCGGGATGTCCAGTCTGTGTCACCGATCAGGGATATATCGATACGGTCATCGATCTGGCCCGGCGGCCGGATTGCCTGATAGCGACCTATGGCGATATGATTCGTGTCCCCGGCAGGAATACATCACTGGAACGGCTCAGTTTGCCCAATGTCCGGGTTGTGCTCAGCAGTGATGATGCAGTGGCACTGGCCCGGAAACATCCCGAGAAAACAGTGGTGTTTATTGCTGTGGGATTTGAAACAACCACTCCGGCTACCGCCGTCGCCATCCGACAGGCACAAGAACTTGGATTGAAAAACTTCGCTGTCTTGTGCGGTCATAAACGGGTGTTGCCGGCGATGCACGCCTTATTATCCGGCCGGAATGACAAAATCGACGCATTTTTATGTCCCGGCCATGTCAGTGTGATTCTGGGCAGCAGGGTGTATGACGGTGTTGTTAAACAGTTTCATCGCCCCTGTGTTGTTGCCGGCTTTGAGGCCGAACAGATTCTGCTGGGGCTGGCCAGAATCTGTCGCCAGATTGCGGATCATCAACCTGCAGTCGATTCGGTCTATAATCTGGCCGTTCGTCCGGAGGGCAACCCTGTGGCCGTTCGAATGATTGATCAGGTCTTTGTCCCCTGCGACGGCCCATGGCGAGGACTTGGCTGTATTCCTGCCGGAGCATTGCGTATTCGTGATGAGTATGCGGACTTCGACGCTCAGAAACGGTTTGGAATCCAGCAGATTCCCACCGAAGAACCCGGGGGATGTCAGTGTGGTAAGGTGTTGTGCGGTTTGATGGAGCCCAGCCAGTGCGGTCTGTTCGGCATCAAATGTACCCCCGACCATCCCGTCGGCCCCTGCATGGTCAGCACGGAGGGGGCCTGTGCCGCATGGTATAAATATCAACGCTAAATACCAAGGGTATGAGTATTCCGCGACGGCCACAGGCCGGATTTATGCCGCGAGTACTCACGGGGTAACGTTGCCTCACGCAGCCGCGGTATATGCTGTTGCTGGAAGCTGGCGGCTGAAAGCTTTTCAGCCGCGACGAAATGGAAAATTTTAGGTAGGATCAGTCTATAAGAAAGGAATTTTCTGACGACGATGACACAACTCAGTGACACCATTTTACTGGCCCATGGCGGGGGCGGCAGGCTGATGGCCGAGCTGATCAGTAAAACGATCGCTCCCCGTGTGTATTCTTCGGTGCCTGCCTTGACCGATGCTGCCGAAATCAGCGTGGACGACTGCCGGCTTTTGTTTACCACCGACAGTTTTGTGGTGCAGCCGTTATTTTTTCCCGGAGGGGATATTGGCAAGCTGGCTGTTTGCGGTACGGTCAATGACCTTGCTGTCAGCGGTGCCCAACCGCTTGCCTTGAGTCTGTCCCTGATTATCGAAGAAGGCTTCCCCACTGCCGATCTGGAGCGGATTCTGGACAGCATCGGCAAGACGGCTCATCGGGCTCAGGTTACGATCGCGACCGGCGACACCAAAGTGGTTGAAAAAGGAGCCGCCGATGGCATTTTTATCAATACCGCAGGTGTCGGACAAAAAAAGATGGCTGCCTCGCTGGGATTTCATCGTATTGAACCCGGGGATGTCATTTTGTTGAATGGAACCCTCGGAGACCATGGGATGACCATCATGTCCAAACGGCAGGAATTGGCCCTGCAAAGTCCGCTGCAAAGTGACTGTGCTTGTTTGAATGAACTGATTGCCATGCTTCTGGATGAGCTTAGCGACCAGGTGAAATTTATGCGTGACCCGACCCGCGGCGGACTGGCTGCGGTGACCAATGAAATTGTCCAGGCCTGCGGCTGCGGAATCGAACTGGTTGAAGAATGGCTGCCGGTGAACCCGGCGGTCAAGGCGGCTGCGGATATTCTGGGATTTGATATCCTGAATATCGCCAATGAAGGCAAGTTTGTAGCCGTCGTCAGCCCCCCGGCCCGGGATAAGGCGCTGGAAATAATGAGGAAGCACCCCCTCGGCCAGAAAGCCGCCTGTATTGGTCAAATCGGTCCCAAACAACCGCACAGCCTGGTCGAGCTGATGACACGAATCGGCGGTCGGCGCATCGTTCAGATGCCCTATGGCCGGGAATTGCCGAGGATTTGCTGATGCACGAAACCGCTGTCGCGCAAAGTGTCCTGGAAACGATTTTGGAACAAGCCGTCAAGTTTAATGCCAGGCCGGTTCGGGCGGTTATTTCTTGCGGTCAGTTTAATGCCCTGAATGATGAAGCCATGCGCTTTGCCTTCGGGGCTGCCGCCGAAGGGACTGTATGCGATACCATGGAACTGGTCATTAAGCATATTCCTCTGCGGGCCAGATGCGACAACTGTGGCTGGCTGTTTGACTTTGATATTTATGCACCAGCCTGTCCCGAATGCCAATCAGAGCATTTTGATTTTCAGGCCGATGCGCCGCTGCTGCTGGAAGAAATCGAATTCGAAAATCCAAACGATAAAGGTGGACTATGAAAGTCAATTTGAATACCCGGATATTAAGCAAAAATGAACAGGCCGCTGAACAGAATCGCAGTTTCCTTGCCAGCCATAAGCTGGCCTGCCTGAACCTCATCAGTTCTCCCGGCTCCGGCAAGACGACTATTCTGGCCCGCACGATTGCAGACCTCAAAGACAAACTTCGTATCGGTGTTATCGAAGGCGACATCAAAACCGACTATGACGCCCAGCGGATTCGGGCAGCCGGTGCCGCGGCAGTTCAGATTGAAACTGAGGGAGCCTGCCATTTATCGGCTCCGCAAGTCAATTGGGCTTTGCAGAAATTGCCTGTAAACGATTTAGATTTGGTCTTTATCGAAAATGTCGGGAATCTGGTTTGCCCCTCCGCTTTTGACCTGGGGGAATCAGGCAGGGTGGTGGTACTTAGTATTCCTGAAGGGGATGACAAGCCCGCCAAATATCCAGGTACGTTTGCCAATGCAGATGTGATTTTAATCAACAAAATCGATCTGATCAGCCACTTGCAGTTTGATCTGCATCGGGTGCTGTCGGATATTGCCGTGCTGAATTCCAAAGCACAAATCATTCAGATTTCTGCAACGACCGGGCAGGGTATGCAGACCTGGTACGACTGGCTGATGGGCCTGCAGAATTCTTGAGCATTCGTGCAAACTCAGTTTTTTCGGGAAGTTACAGTTTTTTCATGGCCTCTACAACCCCATCGGCGATTGCCGCAGCGATTCGATCCTGATAGCTGCCGTCATATAGCAGAGCGGCTTCTCTGGGGTTGGAAATATGGCCGCATTCAATCAGCACAGCCGGACATTTGGTGTTGGCCAGAACAACATAGTCCGCTTCACGCACACCCCGGCTGGAAATGCCCGTTTTCGTCATCGCGGTTTCAATCAGTGCCGCGGTGCGTCGTGAGGCCTGGCTGGCCGAGCGACTGACCCAGACAGAGTAGCCATGAATAGATCGTTTTTCGTTGGCGTCACAATGAATGGAGACAAATAAATCCGGATTAATTCGATTGGCGATTTCAGCTCGGTCATATTTGTCGATAAACACATCGGAATCCCGTATCATTTTCACTTGATAACCTCTGGCTTTTAAGACCGCAGCCAGTTTGCTGGCAATCCGCAGCGTAATTCCTTTTTCATAATGCCCCAGATAACTGATGGCACCCGGGTCTTTACCGCCATGGCCGGCATCAATCACGACCAGACCACCGGTCTTGGGTGGAGTTGTGGGAGGGGTCCATTTAGGCTGCTGTTGGACCTGAGGAGGGGTATATTGAGATTTTAGGTGGGGGCGAATCAAGCTTTCCAGGATTTCCGGAACGTAAATAGTGCCGTTTGCATGGGTTACAGGTCCGGTGCTTCCGACAGGCGTCTGGTTAACAAAAACCCGGCCACCCTCGTGAATGAAGACAATAACACGGTTTGCCGCATTTTTCATCTCGAAATATCGGTCTGTCTGTTCAGTTACATCCAGACCCAGCCGTTGGGCTAATTCAAAAGGTGTTAATCGAAAAGACAGCGTTTTGGTTTCCTGGGCCTGCTGACAGCCTGCCCCGCCTAATAACAGGGCCAAGCCGATAAACATGACGAAACTGGATTGTTTCACGTGTTACCTTTCACTACGTTATTGCAATACTATTTACTATAAACCCCCCGTTCGGGGTTCCTTTATACATCGGATTGCAGGGTGGAATGGCTTTATATTATCTGTTTTCGTGAGTTCGGCAAGTCAGTGCTGTATTTCTTTGCAGGCCAAAAAGGCTCCGGACTAAAAAATTTTTATCAAAGATATTTGGATAAATTCAGGTGGTTAGTAGGTGTATATTGAAATATATTTGTATCCGGATTATCCTGGTAATGACATATTGTTTAAATATACGATATATTATAGGGCGAATCTTTTGTATTTTAATATATTCAAACCAGGAGCCCATCAGCAGAATTTTTACCCCCCACAACGGCAGGGTGATTGGGGTGGTATTTATGGCTGAAATGTCTTAGAAAATTTGTTTTTTAGTTAAAAATATGTTAAAATGCATGTCATTAAGGGGAGGGAAAGTGAGTCATATAGAAATACAAAATATTAGGAACCAACGGAGATGCAGACAATTAAAGCTGAACCGATGCAACAGGATTTGAAGCCTCCCGAGCTTTATCAGTCGACGCCGCTTCGGCCCACCAGGACAGTGGTTGCCGCTCCGGACAAAATAAGTGTGCCGGCATTGCCTTTAAATACTTTGCTGGCAAAGCGTTATGAGTTAAAGTATCGTGTCCCGGAGCATGTTGCTGTAGCGATCCGTTCCTATATTAAAAGCTTTCTGCAACCGGATCCTTATACGGCTCGGCAACCTTCTGGACAGTACCCCATCAGCAGTCTTTATCTGGATTCACAGCATCTGCAATTATTTCAGGAGACGATTGTAGATAAATGTAATCGATTTAAGCTGCGTATTCGAGGATATGATGACGACCCGAATAGTCCAGTATTCTTTGAAATTAAACGAAAGCTTAACCGCATTGTGTATAAAAGTCGTGCCAAGGTCCATAAGAGTCAAGTGAAATCGATTTTAAGCGGGTCTTATATTCCGGACAATCTGCCGGAAAAGGACCGTGCTGCACTGCAGCAATTTATGCATTATTGCCGATGTTTATCGGCTAAGCCTGTGGTTTTGGTACGATACCAGCGTGAAGCCTATGAGAATCGCTCTGATTCCAAGGTGCGTATTACCTTTGATCGTGAACTCTATTACCACCCAGCCGAGGATGCGATGGTAAAATTGAACGGTCCCGGATGGGTAAAAATTCCGATTGACTTTGTCGTGTTAGAGATCAAATTTACAGCTCGGTTCCCAGGCTGGATAAAACAAATGGTTCAGATGTTCAATTTAAATCGTCAATCAATGTCCAAGTATTGCAGTTCGGTGTCGCAGCTGGTTCCTGCGGCGACGACTGGCTATACCATGCCGAGGCTCAAGTAAAATAATCTAAGGAAGATCTATGGAAAAAATGTGGCAAATTCTGGACGGATATGCTATCAGTCCGGAAGTTGATATGTGGTCAATTTTGCTTTCCTTACTGCTGTCTTTTGTGCTGGGACAGGTGCTTGCCTGGGTGTATTATTTTACCCATAACAGTTTGTCTTATTCCAAATCCTTTGTGCAATCCCTGATTATTATTACCATCGTGATCTCGCTGGTGATGACTACCATTTCCGGCAGTTTTGTGATTGCTGTCGGGCTGATGGGGGCTTTGTCGCTGATTCGTTTTCGCAATATTATCAAGGATACGCGGGATATTACCTTTCTGTTTTGTGCGGTGGTCATTGGTATGGCCTGTGGTTCACAGCGGTACGCACTGGCGGTGATAGGTACTGCCGGACTTTGCCTGGTTTTACTGTATCTGCATTTTGCGGATTTTGGAATGCATCATTCGTATAATGCATTTTTGCGGTTTACCTTTGACGGCACGATAGGGCCCGATCATCTTATAATCAAGACTTTAAAACGATTTACCCGGACGATGACGCTGATTTCATCCAATTCTTGTAGTCCCGACGACAGCTCGGTGGATTTTTCGTATCAGCTGTCTCTGAAGACAGCAGCCAACAACGAGCAGCTGCTGTCGGAGATTCGCAGAATTGAGGGTGTACACAATGTCAGTCTGACGATGCAGGAACAACTATTGGAGATGTAACAG
>NZ_JBOGCL010000019.1:0-30970 GCF_050689095.1 Anaeroglomus insulsum | reverse complement strand
GTAAGAAATAGGAACCAGTATGCAGAAGTTCCAAAATGCAAAGGTTTAATAATGATGGCTAAAAAGACAAAATTAAAACATCACGCTCGTCCTATAGTGACCGGCTATCTTGAAAAAGTCAATGCGGATGTTTTTGACCGGTATCAAAAGGAAATTACCGATATGACCAAGGGCGAGCAAGGCATTTATGCCCTGTATCGCAAGAACAAGTTGTATTATGTCGGCCTTGCAACCAACCTTCGCAATCGGATTAAGCACCACTTAAAAGACCGGCATAAAGACCACTGGACGCATTTCAGCTTATATATCATCCGTAAAGTGGACCATATCAAGGAGCTTGAATCTTTACTTTTACGGATTGCCTATCCTGAAGGCAATTCCCAAAAGGGCAAACTGAAAACATCGACCAATCTGATGCCGATGCTTATGGAACGTGTTGAGGAAACCCAAGCCAGAGAGCTTGATGACCTATTTAAAGGGATACGGCTGCCTGTCGTTAAAGAAGCCAAAAAGAATAAATCAAAGAAATCCGGAAATGCGAAGGGCACGAAGCCATTAAAAGGCTACTTTCCGACAGGCAAAAGACTTTATGCAAGTTGGAAAGGTAAGGATTATAAAGCATGGGTTTTTAGAAGTGGTACGGTGAAGTTTAAAGGGAAACTATACGATACACCCACTGGTGCAGCAAAAGCTATTAGTGGCCGCACGCCAGTCAATGGCTGGTGGCTCTGGCGGATTAAGAATAAAGATGGACATATAGTCAGGCTTTCGACGATACGATAAGGATGAAAACGATTTTCAAGTACAAAACAGCGGAAGAATAAATATTAATTCAAGCACACCCTGCCAGGTGCATAAAAACCGCCTGCAGGATTACCCCACCCTCATAATCACCTCCAATGCCTTCTGCTGGTCCTGCTCGGCATAGATTTCAGTAATCACCGCCGACCGGTGGCCCAGGATAATCCTGGCCGCTTCCAGCCCGAACTCCTTCCGCAGGAACGTAGCGGCGTTGTGCCGCAATTGGTGCGGGTGCCAATGGTATTGCTTATACCACGCTTTCAATTCGGCCTTTCCTTTTTTGCCCAGCCGCGTATGCCACTGCTTACCGGTCTCATTCGGCAACTTGGCCAAATGTGCCGGAGCAGGAAATGCTCTTTCAACAGCCCGTGTAATCGCCCGCCGATAGGTTGCTACGGTATAGACATCCCCTTTGGTTCGAATTGGATTATCCGTACAATGGCTGCCGGGGATATTGCCGTAAGATAAGGGTGTCTTTCGGTCTTGAGTCCGTTTGATTCGCCGTGCTGCATCCGCTTCGGCTGGTGAAAAGCAATACGCATCCGCAGGCCGCAGCAGGAATGGCTGCAAAAATTCCTGTGCCCTGGGCCCGATATAAATCTGCCGCGGGTGGCCATGATGGGCGGTTTTATGTTCAACTGGGCGGTAAATCCAAATCTTTCCGCTGCGGTCAATATCACCCGGCCGCATCTGGAGGATTTCTCCCGGCCGTGCTGCGGTCAGTAATTGCAATTGAATGATAGCCCAGACCTGTCGGCTGACATACGGCTGGATGGCATCTACATATTCCTGCGGCACCGGTCTGACCGGCTCGGATTCCCTTGCGTCGCAGCGGCCTTGTTTCAGGCTGGCAACCGCCCACAACGCATGATATACCGATGCCGGAATCAGTTCCTCCGCTGTCGCCCACTTAAATATCCGCTTGATGCGATTGATGGATTGATTGACATGATTGCGGCACCAGCCTTTTTCAACCATTTTCTGGCGGATGGTTTTCAGACCTCGCGGACCAAAATCCAGGATTCTGGTGTTACCATACAGTTCGCAGAGCATCCGCAGAGACAACTGCATATTGTTCAGTTCTGTGTTTTTGCCGGGTATCTGGGCATAGTAACTCTCGGCAAAAACCCAATAACGGGCCACCAGTTCATTGATAGTAATCTCGGTTGGGGATTTTTCCGGCAGGCGTCCATTGGCAAGCCACTCGGCAATGGTTTTATGGTAGCGTTCGGTGGCTTCATCAGTTCCAAAAGGTCCAAAGTAGATTGCCTGGCCATTGAGAACAGCATACGCCTGACCTGTGGCTTTGTGGTGTCGCAGTTTGGGTGTCCTGCTTTTCCGGCTTGGGGTCATCGGTTCGGCTTGCCGGGACACCTGTTTTTGTTGTGATAATGCGGTTTTTTGCTGCTTTGCTTCTGTGTTCACGGTCGTTTACCTTTCAAAAAAGAGTAGTACTACTGCTTTTTTTATCAAGGTTACGGCCGCGCCGGATCATGCCGGGTATTCGTAAATACCGAATTCAGCGTAACATACGGTATTGGGCGGTACAGGACTTGAACCTGTGACCCCCAGCGTGTCGAGCTGGTGCTCTAGCCAACTGAGCTAACCGCCCTAATGAACTCTAAGTCATTAGAAGGCAAACATATACACGATCTCCAACCCTTTGTCAAGAGGGAAAATATATGGAAAAATTCTCCCCAGCGGTTCTCCAGCGTCAAAGACAAAAGGACTTTGAGTGGATGGGAGGCGGACTTGGAGTGGGATTCCTATCTGTCTAGTGATTTTCCAGCAAGGAAATATTTCTTGAGAAATTCTCTACAAAATAGTATATTACCACTATTGGAGTGAGGAAATTGATACGCGGAGACAAATTATTCTGAAATAATGAGACCCACTGGACTGTAGGGAAACTACAGTGGCGGGTTTCTAAATTTGGGATAGAAACTATTTTCGGAGGATGGAAGTTGAAAAGCAATATTTTAGCAGGAGCTATTTTTGTATCTACATTATTTACCCTCGGCTACGCAACTCAATTTCATGTCGAATATAATGATTATGACAAGTTGCATTGGACAGGCACAGTTGATACCGAACTGGAAATATTATATTAGAGTAGAATTGTTTGTTTTTGCTTGAAGGTCAGTTTGAAAATGATATAAATACTAGTGCAATAGATTGAGTGGATAGACGTTTAGAAAGAAATAAATGGGAAATAGGAGGATAAACATGAAATCTCTAATATTGCTTTCTATTCTTATGGGAGTATGCTGTGTCTATGCGATGCCCGATATACACTTTCATGCCAAGGATGGTCGCCTCGAACAAGTTAAACAATTACTCAGTGAAGACCCGAATTTAATTAATGCCAAAGAACAGTGGGGAGCAACTCCTCTCCACTGGGCAGTTCGCACCGGACGCACAGAAGTCGTTCATTTCTTAGTTGAGCAAGGTGCAGACCTGCAAGCTAAAGACCAGTTTGGCAGAACCTGTCTTCATGTTGCTGCAGAGAATAACCGCTCAGGGCTGATTACTTTCCTCGTAGCCAAAGGAGCGGACATTGAAGATCAGAATCAATACGGTGATACGCCATTACATGAGGCGGCTCGCTGTCACAGTGTCCAAGCCATCCTAATACTTCTTGAACTAGGGGCGAACAAAGAAGCAAAAAACAACTCCGGGCATATACCTCTTGAAAAAGCCATCTCAAGCCGAGAATATTATGCTGATCTTTTGCAAAAGCAACCTGAACGGGAAGACCTCGAAAAAGGTATCAAATTATATGACCAGTCTATCAGTATTTTAAAGGGGATATCGAACGAAAGTTCTAACGATACTATAGAGTCAAGTATTTCAGTGTTATGGAAAAAAGAGATAGAGCTATCTGGACGGTCTATTAAGCCGTGGACAATACAAGTGGCAGATAACCTTGTCCGCATCATCGGTCTTTCTCATATTCCCAGAGGGAAAGATCCCAAGCTTGTTGAATACAGAATAAACTTAAATGGTAACACATCAGAGCTTAAAGAACTCCTATCAATGAATGATGAAGATATTACGCTTTTACTGCCAGAGACGTCAATCAAAGATGTAAGGCTCATCGGGGGTAATATCATCATCATTCGAAACCCATTCAAAACGTATAATCTTCAGGAACTTACCATCAATCGAGATTGGCAAGCAAAGACCAGAGATATTCCCGGTCTGACCAGAAGCAGTGTTTCAACCCATGATGCTTGTAGAAATCAAAAGGGGGATTTCTTTTTATGCGGCAATAACGGCTATATCAGAAAAGTCAGTTCTGATGGAAATGTGGCATGGGATACCAACTATAAATCAGATAAGGGGGAGGATGGTACGTTAGGCGTTGCCTATTCGGAATCAGAAAATGTTCTCGTGGCATTCGGGATGTCTTTTGAGCCTGACACGAAATTCACTTCGAAAAACTCCAGTCTTTGGTTGGGAAATTTAGATACGGAGGGCAATTTTAAAACACAAACTGAATTTGAGGGTATTTGTAATTTCGGCAAAAATCCTTCCTTTTGCCTAAGTCAATCCGACCACCCAATCGTCTTTTATGATATCGAATCAGAATTGAAGAATTACAATATCGTTCTGTCAAAATTCTCCAAAGATTTGAAGAATATAGTTTGGACAACACCTCTCTTCAAGAAAAAAGACGTGATGGTTTCACGAATGTCTTTAATTCCTTGTGGAGAAAACCATATTTTAGCAGCATTTCTTTGCATGAGTCTGAATCAACATGGCGTTAATCCGTATTTTTACATCTTGGATGATAATGGAAAAATTACGAATCATATGGCTTTTGAAAATATGAGTTGTGCAGGACTTTTGCTCGCTGTGGATCAAGATAAAATATACTTAGTTACCGAAGACCGCAGAGATGAAAGCGATCCCCCTATAGAATTTCTGAAATTGACCTGTTTTAAAATCAATGACATCGCCCATTAGTGCCATTTCACTTGCATCGCCATTACTTGGGTGTAAAACGATGGTACTATTTTGTCTAATTGATCGACATAGTGAATATTTCTATCTTTTAACGGATTATTAATAGATAAGAAGGAAACTCACTCCCCCATCAACTAATCTAGCAGGGCAGTACACAGGTTCAGGAGTGTTTTGCTGAAGACTTGGTCTGGATAGACAGACTTCCAAATGGACGTTGGCCGGCCGTGATTATTTTGGTTTTTTCCCCTTTTTCCCAAAATATTACTTATCTTTTCCAATATAGGTTCCAGGGTCCTGCGAACCATCCTTGTTAAATGGGGGCTATTATTATGGGAACAAGCGACTTTTCGACAAGCAGTGCCGATGCGATTTCGGGTGCCTATGCGGCATTGAGTACATGGTTTGAGGGGGTATCGTCCGGCCAGCGCGTGAATGCTGCCGACGATGATGCCGTGGGGCTGGTGCTCGGCCAGCAGCTCCACGGCTACGGGGTCGAGTCTATCCAGGCCCTTCGCAATCTCAGAGACGGCATCAGCATGGTCCAGACTGCCGACGGTGCAGCTTCGATCATTGGCAGCAATCTGATTCGGATGAAGGAATTGTCGATGCAATCCGCCGGAGGCATCTTGTCGGAAAAACAGCAGCAGCTTATCCAGCGGGAGTTTGACCAGCTTGCCGCCGAAAACGCCCGCATTGCCGAAACGACCGAGTTCAACGGCATTAAACTGTTTGCCGACGGCCAGTCCATCCAATTGTCCATCGGATTCGGAAACCGGCTGACCATTCAGACACAGGCCATCGCTGCGGTCTCAGGGAACCTCAGTGATAACACCCTGTCCGCGACTGAAGGGGTGGATCGGGCAATCAGCCAGCTTGCCGCCTTGCGGGGCGGACTGGGTGCGTCCATGAATGAGATGGAACTGGCCAGCCAAACCCTCGAAAAACAGATTGTCAATCTGATGGCCGCAGAATCCCGAATTACGGATGTGGACGTAGCCCAGGGAGCCGCTAATCTGACGGCGGCCCAAATCCTGGCCGAAGCCGCCATGGCGACACAGGCCCAGGCCAATCTGTCCGGTGAACTGGTTGCCGCGATGATGCGAAAATAAAGCCGGGCCGGGGTTGATCCTGTGTAAAATCGTGGTTTGGGCAGAGCGAAGGAGGTTTTATCCCCGCAGTTGCATGGCAGGGGACGTTACGTTGTGAATCCAGGCGGTTCACAACAGCCTCCTGTGTGCCGCAGACCCTTCATTCCTGGCGGGTATAACCATCCCCCAATTGTTCGGATATTTGGACGATAAACAGAAGCATATTTTAAGTTGATACCCTGCAAGAATAGGATATAATCAATCCGCGTATCGTTTCCCTGCCAGGTGATTTGCTGTGTCTTGTCAAAGATTCGGAATCCTGGCAGCGGGCAATATGTACGGTTAATGAATATACTATAGCAGGATAAAAATATGGCAACGTTATTGGTTCCGAGCAATAAAAACTCAAAGATGTACTGGGTAGTGATGGGTGTCGAACTGGTCGTGATTCTGGGCCTGGGGTATGGTTTCTTCTCCAAGGGCAAACAGCTAAGCACCAAAGAGGATCAGATTACCGAACTGGAAAAAGGCCGTGAAATCCTTGTTGGCCAGCTTCAGGACCTCCAAAAAAACACGGTTTCGCTCGACAATTACAATCGCCTGGTTACGGCCATCCAATCCCTCAAGACTGCCGCCATCAGCTCCGGCCAGATGACGATTGCCCAGGCCGCCGGCCCTGAACAAATCTGTGCCGCTGTTCGCCAGATTCTCCAGAAGCCCCAGACTCTCACTTCGGCGACCGAATCCCAGCCCTCCTCCGCCTCGGAAATCGATTTCCATATCTCGGTTGTCGAAAATGAAATTGCTCGTCTTGGGGTGATTGATACCACCAAGCCGGATAAAAGATACGACCTTGCAATCTTCTATATGCAGAAGGTTTTGGATGGCATCGGGTATCCTCTCGGCGGAGCGGTAACCAACACCAACCAGGCTGTGATGAAGTTCCAGACCGACAATCAGCTTAAAGCCGATGGTAAAGTTGGTGCCAAGACCTGGGAGAAGGTTCGCCAGCTCTGGAATGCCAAGAAACCCAAGGCCTAAACCGTAATCTCCACCCGGTTTCCTTCCGGGTCCAGAAACACGCATTCATAATACCCATCCCCGGTGCGCCTGGGTCCATCGATGCTGCGATATCCGTCCATCGACAGCTTCTGAGCTGTTTGATCGACGTTTTGCTCCGATCCCACAGAAAAAGCCAGGTGAGCATAGCCCAGCCGCTCACCGGTTGAAGCTGTCTGGTTCTTGCACACATCCGGCCGCCGCATCAATTCCAGCCTAGCTCCATTTTCAAAAGTGACAAAATACGACTCAAAGCCCGTCTTGGGATTCCTGTATAGATTCCCCGACCGTCCCCCAAAGCAGCGAACATAAAACTCTCGCATTAGCTCTAAGTCGTTGACCCACAATCCGATATGTTCGATTTTCAAGGTCTTCTCCCGGGGGTGTTATTGGAAATGTTCGAACGGCTTGCCCGCCACCGAAAACGGACGGAATCGACCGATATTATTCAATAAGCCCAGTGCAATCATATTCACCATCAGGCTCGATCCGCCATAGCTGACAAACGGCAGCGTCAGACCCGTAATCGGCATTAGCCCCAGGGTCATACTCACATTCACCGCCACTTCCACTGCAAACATTGCAATAATTCCCACTGCCGTCAGTCGGGCAAACGGGTCCGTGTTTAAATAGGCAATTTCCGCCCCGCATGCGAACAGGATACCATACAAAAGCATTACCAGTACGCCCCCCCAAAATCCCCACTGGTGGGCAATCAACGCAAAGATAAAGTCATTATGCCGCTCCGGCAGGTATTCGTACTGACTGTAAGGCCCCTTGCCATAGCCATAGCCCATAAGCCCGCCGGAGGCAATCGCCTGCTTGGAATGCATCAGGTGATATCCTTCGTTTTTTTTCCAGTCCCGCAGACGTGAGGGCGATCCGACCAGTATCCTGGCCAGCGTCGGATGGTCGGAGGCCGCCTGGAAAATCCGATCATTTTGCAGCAGGACGCAGGAAATCCGCATTTTCTGGTAATCGTGGAGCATCGTCCATAACAAAGGACTGACTATAATCGCAAGTCCAATAAATAAAAGGAGATGCCGCACACGAGCCCCCGCGACAAACAGCATCGAAAACAGCATCGGCATCAGCAGCATCGTCGTACCCAGGTCCGGCTCCAGCAGAATCAAGGCCATTGCCAGCACCGTCAGAGCAAAAGGCCCGGCCAGGCCGACCAGGTGACGATAATTACTGCGGAATCGCAGATACCATGCCAGGGCCATGATGTATGCAATCTTGCAGAACTCGGACGGCTGAATCTGGATATAATGGGTCGCCGTTCCCAGTCGAATCCATCGCCGGGCACCTTTCACATAGGGAACGAATGGGATGTCAACCCATTTATCCAGCAAGATAATCATTAACAGGACTAAGACGACCCCGTAAATCCAATAGCTGGCCTGTCCGAGCCGTCGATAATCAACCAGATTCACGATAAAAAAAGATAATAATCCTGCGGCGGCAAACACAAGCTGCTTTTTCCAGGCTCCTGCATTAGGATTTGATTTGTCGGGATTAAGGGTAATCGTCTCGATATTAGGGTTATCGGGTCCGGAAAAGGCTGTTTTATCTTCATCCGAATCTGTCAGGGGGTTGCCTGCACTGTAAATCGCTGCCATTCCGATCCCGAATAGGGCTGCAGCCGACAGCAGCATCATAATGCGGACTACGGCCAGCCGGCCTGAAAAAATGCTAAGTATCTCTATATTCATCGCTTATGAAATTATTAAAATGCCCTCTACAGAGTCTGGATATCTATTATTCAAGCTCTCTAATTACTTAACGCGAATTTGACGCAATTATCAATATTATTATCGTTCAAAATAGACAAGATGATGCGTAAAAATCCAAAATCTGAGGGCTTATTATATCGGAAATATGAAGGGGCTCAAAAGAGTATTATTTTGTGCGTTTGCCTGGGATTATCGGGTTTTGTTTGCGACTTGTTTTCAATATTGAAAATGGTCTTTTTATGGCCTCTGGGGCAAAAATTTTCACGTTTACATATTTTTTTACTTGCAACCAAACCTGCTTTTTAGTATTATCAGCGTTGTAATAACTGGAGTAATCCCGAGTCAGGGAAAGCAAGGTCATTACGGGGGGATAAATATGAGCCTGACAAGTATGTGGGGATCGGAGAAAAGAGGGTAATATCCCTTAGAGAATAGTGGGACGATGTGCAGTTAGCGTATTCTCATTATGCACCGGAAGCAAGGCCCGGTGGGTGATGAACCAATAGAGAGAAGAAGAGAAGAAAAAGAGAAAGGAAGGTGTCAGATGAAAAAAACCCTTGCAATGCTCCTCGTTTTAGCCCTTGTGGCCCCGGCTATGGCCGTTACGTTTACGGCGTCTGATGCGGGAAATGGCGTTCTGAAGATTGATTACACTCTGGCTTCTGGCGAAGCCCTTCGCGGTCTGGCTCTGAAGCTGACCCGCACCAGCGGTGATGCCGTGGTTGCCAACGGCACCGATGTGACAGTTGCTCCGTTCAACACGTTCATTGATTATGCTTTCACCAATGCCGGCTATCAGATTGGCGATGGTCATCCGGTTGCCAATCCGGCTGCTGCGGGTGTTGCAATTCTCCCGGCCAGCACGTTCTCCATCAGCGTTGGCTATCTGGATCAGGCTGGTAATCAGGCCGGCATTACCTCCAATGGCAGCATCACGGTGAAGCTGACTGGTTCTGCAGATTCCTGCTTTGATATCGAACTGGACACCCTGCGTGGTGGCGTTGTCGGTGACAATGTGGTTGCCCCCGCCGCTGGCTGGAAGATCAATCAGTGCGTGGTGTTTGCGGTTCCCGAACCGATCAAGAATACCGCTCCGATCTACGCTGACTGGGTGAAGTATGGTAAACCGGCTTGCTGGGCCTATGCTCGCAACTGCCGTGGTGATGCCGATGGCAAGAGCCAGGGTAGCGCAATTGCGGGATATGCTTATGTCAGCACCAACGATTTAAATGTACTTGTATCAGCGTGGAATGTTAAAGAAGCCCCGAAGGGTCCCGGCATTCTGAGCATACCCAATGGGATTTGTGCTGATTTCAATCGTGACCAGCAGGGTAGTGCGATAGCAGGTTATGCAAGAGTGAGCACAAACGATCTTAACATTCTGGTAGCAAACTGGAATATCAAGGAAGCGCCCAAAGGTCCTGGTGTTGCAGATTGCATGAATACTGGACACTATAATTTCTTTGTGAATCCCTAATACAGAATTAGAAATTTAAAACGACACACACTTCACACGAAGATTAATTTAACAGTAGTTTGTACAAACAAACAAAGTTCGAAAGGAGAACGATGATGAAGAAGTTGATGGTTCTTGCTCTGGTTCTTGGTGTTGTAGGATTTGCCAATGCTGGCATGTCGATAGTAGCCCCGACTCAGATGGCGGTTGGCGAAACTGCTAATATTAGCATTGTTTCAGATGAGGCACGCATTGGTGGCTTTTTTGGGTATCTTGCTATTGACATGAGTGGTGTTGGTCAATGGGCTGGCGGTAATGATGTTCCTGCTGACTTTCCGAAAGGCCCATCTTTTGAAGTTACTTACTATGGTGATGTGACTGGGATTATAGGTAAAGCATGGGATGTGTGGTATCTCGATCTGACCAATCCTTCTACTACTCCTACTCGTGCTGGTAAGTATGCAGATTTAGCATTCTTGGCTGACAAAGCTGGAGTTGCTACTATTTACTTGGTTGCAGAAGATGGTGAGACTATTTTAGATACAGCGCAAATCGCTATTCCTGAACCGATGACGATGGGCCTGCTGGCTCTGGGTGGTCTGTTCATTCGCCGGAAAAAATAATTCCTGCGTAAATAACTAAGAACCAAAGTATCTCCTAAGTGTGTAAAGAAGCCCTTCCCCAGGAAGGGCTTCTTTTTTTATTGTAGCTCAAGCCTCCGTGCTTGAGGAAAGTAGCTCAAACCTCCGCGTTTGAGGTAAAATAATATGCCGAAGGCATTCCGATTAATAAAAGGATACGCCTGCGGCGAGACTGAAAGTGGCAAGCACGGAGGCTTGTTTTACGATGGCTAAAAACGCCAGGCGTGGGAAAATCAGTCAAAATAAAATAGTAGCTCAAGCCTCTGAGCTTGAGGAATAGTAGCTCAAACCTCCGCGTTTGAGGTATAATAATATGCTGGAGGCATTTCGATTGGAAAAGGATACGCCTACGGCGAGACTGAAAGTGGCAAGCACGGAGGCTTGCCCTACAATGGCTAAAACGCCAGGCGTGGGAAAATCAGTCAAAATAAAATAGTAGCTCAAGCCTCTGAGCTTGAGAAAGAGTAGCTCAAACCTCCGCGTTTGAGGTAAAATAATATGCCGAAGGCATTCCAATTGGAAAGAGGATACGCCTGCGGCGAGTCTGAAAGTGGCAAGCACGGAGGCTTGCCCTACGATGGCAAAACGGTAAGCGTGAAGGTTTTGTTTGGCGATACGAAATAGCAAGCACGGAGGCATTTATTACGATGCAAAGTGGCAAGCACGGAGGCTTGCCCTACAATGGCTAAAACGCCAGGCGTGGGAAAATCAGTCAAAATAAAATAGTAGCTCAAGCCTCTGAGCTTGAGAAAGAGTAGCTCAAACCTCCGCGTTTGAGGTAAAATAATATGCCGGAGGCATTCCGATTAATAAAAGGATACGCCTGCGGCGAGACTGAAAGTGGCAAGCACGGAGGCATTTATTATGATGCAAAGCAGCAAGCACGGAGGCTTGCCCTACAATTGCAAAATGGCCATCGCGGGAAAAGTAGCTCAAACCTCCGCGTTTGAGGTATAATAATATGCCAGAGGCATTCCAATTGGAAAGAGGATACGCCTGCGGCGAGACTGAAAGTGGCAAGCACGGAGGCTTGCCCTACAATGGCTAAAACGCCAGGCGTGGGAAAATCAGCCAAAATAGAATAGTAGCTCAAGCCTCTGAGCTTGAGAAAGAGTAGCTCAAACCTCCGCGTTTGAGGTATAATAATGTGCCGGAGGCATTCCGATTAATAAAAGGATACGCCTGCGGCGAGACTGAAAGTGGCAAGCACGGAGGCTTGCCCTACGATGGTAAACAGTTTGGGTATGGGAATTTGAATATAACAATAGGATAGTATCAAAAACAGGGCGGCTATGATAAATCCGTTCTACAATCCCGCCGAGGAGAAGCAGATTACCCGCAGCAAGCTGCCGCACTGGTCACAGCATGGCAAGCTTCATTTTGTGACATTTCGTCTGAGTGATTCTATTCCACAACACCGTCTTGAACAAATTCAAAGGGAGCGTCTGGAATGGAAAAAGAACCATCCTCTGCCTTATACGGATGAACAATGGCATGAGTATCAGTCTCTTTTTTCAAGTCGGATTGATGAATGGCTTAATGCCGGCAGAGGGGAATGTCTTCTGGCCAGGCCGGAGTATGCAGATATCGTTCGAGAGGCTCTGTTGTATTACGAAGGGCAGCGATACTATCTGGATTACTGGGTGATTATGCCCAATCATGTCCATGTTCTGCTGATGCCTTTGGCTCCTTATGCTCTCAAAGGCCTCTTGCATTCATGGAAATCCTATACCGCCAACCGGTTTATGAAGCTGGATGGCAGAAAAAGGCAAATCTGGCAACATGAGTCGTTCGATCATATTGTCCGCAGTCCGGCACAGTTAAATCGATTTCGCAAGTATATTGTTGATAACCATAATCAGTCTGGCGGGAAATCAATTCTGTCGGATAAAGCGATCATTTAACCCAATCCATAATAGTAGCTCAAACCTCCGCGTTTGAGGTATAATAATATGCCAGAGGCATTCCGATTAATAAAAGGTTACGCCTGCGGCGAGACTGAAAGCAGCAAGCACGGAGGCATTTGTTATGATGCAAAGTGGCAAGCACAGAGGCATTTATGGTGATGCAAAGTGGCAAGCACGGAGGCTTGCCCTACAATTGCAAAATGGCCATCGCGGGAAAAGTAGCGAACATTGGTGAGTTTGTGGATAACAGCTCAAGCCTTTGAGCTTGAGGAATAGTAGCTCAAACCTCCGCGTTTGAGGTATAATAATAAGCCGAAGGCTTTCCGATTGAAAAGAGGATACGCCTGCGGCGAGTCTGAAAGCAGCAAGCACAGAGGCTTGCCCTACAATGGCAAAACGGTAAGCGTGAAGGTTTTGTTTGGCGATACGAAATAGCAAGCACAGAGGCATTTATGGTGATGCAAAGTGGCAAGCTCGGAGGCTTGCCCTACGATGTCGAAGGCAAGCGAGGAGGGGTGCCCTACGATGGGATAAAGCAAGTTTGGAGGTGTTTGCTATCATAAAAACATCGAAAATCAAGTTGCATTGGGACATTTTATTTATGATAATATACGATATAGACTTCCGGAAACCATATAAACAAGGATACACTTATGAAAACACTGGGCCCAGTCTTTTTGTGTGCTGTAATCGTGGTTTTGACGGGTTGCCATGGGCCGTCAAAAGCCATCAATGATCCCAATATGCAGGTCATCCTTATAGGCACTAACAAACTTCCATCACAGTATGTAGGCAGATGGGTGGCAGATCGAGAAGGCTGGGAAATAAATATTGAAAAAGATGGGCGAGTTTCCTCTATTGTTCATACAATTGGCCGTGCACCTCTCATCAATGGGCATACAACAACGGTCGATTTGATAGAAAATGGTAAGGGAACAATCCGAGCTGGTAAGTGGATTGTCCAATATAACGATAAAACCAAAGAACTTGTTGTGGAGATAAATATAGACAAATTTCGATTTGTCAAGGGACAGCAAATTGTGGAAGGATCCTCACAAGATATTTTTATGGGGACCATCTCGAAGGATAATCAACATTGGGTTGCGGCATGGACATCTTTTCCCAAATACTATGTAACAACAGAAGCATATAACTATTATGAATTACCCCGTGATGAGGGAAGTGAAGATCAGGGATTTTTAGATTTTGTGAAAAAGTAGGTCATAATAAACGGTTGTTCTGACATATTCCCGCGTTGCGTTTGAGGCGGTCCAGGCCGAGGCGATGGACGGGGGAGTTTTTAAAAAGATGCAGGAAGTCGTCTTTTGTCCACGTCAGAATGTCCTGCGGAACGAGTGAGTTTCGCTGAGGATAATATTGAAAATCCCGGCTTTTCCGGGCGGGGGCGGCTGTTTGGTAGGGGCAGGCCAGCAGGCAGTTGTCGCAGCCGAATAGACGGTTGCCAATAGCCTTATGAAATCTTTCCGGAATATCCCCTTTTTCCTCAATTGTCAAGTAGCTAATACATTTACGACAATCGTACTCGCCATTTTGTCCCAAAGCTCCAGTAGGGCAGGCCTCAATACACCGATTACAAGACCCGCAATAGTCTTTATCCATTGGGATATCGGCCGGCAACTCCAGCGTCGTAATTACTGAGCCAAGCAGTAACTGTGCCCCCAATTCCGGATGTATCAGGCAGTGATTTTTGCCAATAAACCCCAGCCCGGCCCGTCTGGCAACACTTCGTTCCGCCAGCGGCACCGAATCCACACAGATTTTGCACTCCATCGGCTTTGCAATCGTTTGTACCATAAAATCAACCAGCTTCCGCAGCCTGGCCTTAATAAACTCGTGGTAGTCCTCGTAGAGGGCATAATCAGCGACCTTGCAAGGCCCGTTGAGGATGGTCTGGGCAGGCTTATAACACAAGGCGACACAAATGATCGACTTTGCTCCCTCCAGCAGCAGGGCGGGATTAAATCGTTTGTCGATATTGCGGGTCAGATATTCCATCCCAGCGGCATTCCCCCGCTCCAGCCAGTCCACAAAATACCGACGCTCGGCCTCCTCAATCGGCTCAGCGGAAGCAATTCCCACCAGGTCAAACCCCAGTTCGCTCGCTTTCTGTTTGATCTGTGTCTTGATATCCATAATCTCTGATTATACCCCAATTCTGCCCCTCTGGCTTGCATTTTCTGTCGAAATGACAGGCTTTGGAATATGTCCAATTGCTCAGTGGTGTTACATAACCCACGCTATATCAAGAGGATATGGCTGTATTTCAACAAGGCCCCATTCTGGCACGCGATTTGTTTTTCGTCTTTATGTGTGGATTGAAAAGTCAAAAAGGCATAAATGAATTTTTGGAGGATACGACTATGTTGATGACAAGACGATTACCATTTTGGGACATGGACCGGATGTTTGACGAGATGAGCCGGATGTTTGATGCCTTCGGCGGTCCTCTGGGGCTTCGCAGCGTTCCGGGTGGGACATTTCCCGCGATGAACGTGTACGATGCCAAAGACAAGCTTGTCGTGACTGTCGAGATTCCCGGCGTCGATCCGGCGACCATCGATTTGAGTGTCCAGGAAAGCAGCCTGACCTTGTCGGGCAAACGGGAAGACGCCGAAAACGGCAAAGGGCGATACTATCGCAAAGAGCGTCCCACGGGCGAATTCCATCGCACGATTACGCTGAGTGAAAAAGTGGATCCGGCTGGTGTTACGGCGTCCTATAAAGACGGCATCCTGCGAATCGAAATGCCCAAGGCCCAGGCGGTCAAGCCCCGGACCATTGCGATTAAAGCTGAGTAACTCAACACACAAGGTGTTTAACGTATGGAATGGAGGTCACAGCCATGAAAGACATAGAAAAGAAACAACAGGCGAATATTACTCGCCGCGAAGAGCGCAATACGTTTTTGCCGGCCACCGATATCTGGGAGACGCCCGAGGAAATTGTACTGAAAATAGACATGCCCGGTGTCAGCAAGGATCATCTGGAGATCAAGATCGAAGGCGATACGCTGACGGTTCACGGTGCCGTACCGCAGGAGCAGCCCGGCAATGTCTTGTATGCCGAGCAGCGGATTGGTGATTTCCATCGGGAATTTTTGCTCAGCGATGACCTTGACCGTGATAAGATCAATGCAGCTCTGAATGCTGGTGTCCTGACGCTGACGGTTGCCAAGGCCGAAAAAGTCAAACCCAGAAAAATTCAGATTCATGCCGGCTAACTTGTGGGGTTCTGGAGAGATGATACAACTTGTACAAGACCAAGAGCGGGATATTCCCGCTCTTGGTTTTTTTGGCAAGCAAGGTTTTCGGATTATCGCGAAAAGCGTCCCTGGAGAAACCGCCGGGGCTGGAAAAAGAATTTTTCAATCGCTGTCATTCGAGTTCCGGCCGGCTCATCGGTGGGCAGCGATTGGAAAATCAGACAGGCGGGTAAACGCAGCAGGGTGCTGCAAACAAAGATGCTGTGAAGCTGGAAATGGGTGATATTGGGCAGCATCGGTCCCAGCCATCCGCCCAGTGCCGAGCCGGCAAAGTAAAAGATGGCGGCGATGGCATTCATATAGGAGATGTATGCCAGCCGCTGTCCGGAGGGGAGTTCGCCGATGCTGTAGTTGAATGTCAGGAGCTGGAATCCGCCCCAGGCCAGCCCGGCGATGGCATTGAGCGTCAGCAGATACCAAAAGTTGCCGCTGATCAGCCAGCAGGCCGGCAACAGCAGAATCAGTGTTGCTGCCAGACGCATGGGCATGATATTCCCCAGCCGATCGGAAATTCGTCCCCACAGGCCCAGACTGAACACCGTTGTCAGCGGGACAATCAGCTGAATACAGCTATACTGAAAATAGGTGAACTTTAAATCGTTAAGCATATGCAGCGCGAAAAAGGGGGACGCGAAATATGCTCCGAAGTAAATCAGCGAAAAGGCCAGGATGAATTTACCGTAGGAGTGTGTATGCATAGTGCCGATGAAATCCGTAAAGGCAATCTGCTTTTGGGGCTGATGGTGAATGTGCTGAGGCTCGTAATGCCAGAACAGGACACCGGTGGCCGTCCATCGAGTTGCTACACACACAAACCACAATACGGTAAAGACAGCAATCACATTGTCGGTCCGGTCCAGTGCCAGCCCCGCCGCGACACAAGCCAGGAACTGTGAGAGCGTCATCATGCTGGTTCGAAAGCTGAAATACTTGCCTCGCATTCGTCGGGGGACAATATAGCTCATCCAGTCGGCCCAGGCCCCGGCACTGATGCCGTTGGCGGCGGCGGCAATGAGCATGGCCACAATGCTGCCCCAGACGGCATGTTTTGGGACGAGATAGATCATAAGTGCAAACGGAATCAGAAACAGGGCTTGGAGGGCGGTGCCCAGAATCACCAGGGTGCGGTAATTTTTGGCCCACCGCAACATCGTTGGTACCCAGATCTGAATAAACCCGCCGGCCAGAAGGTAACTGCCGAAGCCAACCCCGACGGCGAATTTGCTTGCGCCCATGTCATTGAGATACGGCACGTAAAAATTTTGCATCAGGCCGATCGCCACCATCGCCAGCATGCCTTCGATAACAGACAATCGCATGGTCTGCTGACGCTGGTCACGGTCGGCATAGGAGTATAAGTCAGGATGATCCTGTGTATTTTCAGTCATAGTGAATCCAGATTTCAGATTAAAGTTACGTGTTATACCATACCATAAAAGTCCAGATATGAAAAGTATCTGATGATTCCGTAAAAATCTATCTTTTGCCTCGATATCTGTTCTTAAGTCGTTTAACGGAGAGGATTTTTCGCCAGCGGTACAGCACAAAACAATTTTGAAAATCCCACTAAGCTGTATCGGCGCGCAAAGAATTTTGGTTTTGTTGAAACAAATTTTGGTTGTTTCCGTCTTACTGTATGAAAGCAGTAAAAAAAAGAATAGAACAATCGGCAGAGAGTTTGAGGCCGAGGATTTAATAGATGAAAGGAGTACCTATGATGATTCGATTTACCTGCGACCAATGCGGTCATGTATATGCCCTGGGCGATACCTATGCCGGAAAGAAAGTGCGATGCGGACAATGTCAGAAGGTGCTGCAGGTTCCCGCTGCACAGCCGCAGGCTCGGCCTGCCGATACGATTCGTTACGCTGCCGACGGTATTACGCCGGATTTCAGTGAATTCTTCATGGCGATGCTGAAGCATGAACGTGAAGCGCCGCCGCTGGAAATGGCACATCGATAAAATACCCGCGGCCATCTGCATTGAGCAGATGGCCGCCGAGATTGCTTGTGAATTTTAAATCGCCGTGGATTATTTTTCCGTTGACGGCGATTTTTCTTTTGCCGCTTTTCGATCGGCCATATAATCCGCCCACAATGAATCCAGCGACGCGCCTGTCAGATCCGTAAAAATAGCCTCCTTAAATTCGCCCTTGCGTGCGGCGGTATTGATTTTGGTTACGATGCCCGGGCAGCGGTCGGTTTCCAGCCAGAGGAAAAATCCGGCGGTGACCTGATAGCTGTCGCGATAACCGCTGGGCTTGCTGCTGAGGGGGAACCAGCTTAGCGGCTTGCCTTCATACAATGCCCAGCGAAGATAATCCGCGACTCCCTCGGTAACCCAGCCGGGGATTCGGCTTTTGTACTGCTGAACCACGTGTACCAGTTCATGGAAGACCAGTCCGATATCATCGGGATGTTTGGTAATCCAGCCTGACATGACGGTAATCTGTGTGCCGGACGTCCATGCAATGCCTTCATCGCCTTTGCGGAAAACCAGCTTGATATCGGCAGGGGCTTCAAAATCTTTGGTCGGGATGAAGTTCAGCAGCCGGGGATGCCATTGCTCGATCAGTTCTTTAGCCTGATTGGCCCATGCTACCAGCTTTGCCTCGTCCTTGATTTCCTCGACATCCAGCGTTACGGTTACTTTGGCACAGGTCCAGCCGGCCAGAGTCAGCAGCATGGCCACAGCACACGCCCAATTCTTCATCGTCATTCTCCTGATTGCTTGATTGTATACCACTCTATCCTTACGCAAAACCGGCAGTATATCGCAAACCTCTATTCCAAAGCAAGTTTTTACTTTCAAAACCTAATATTCTTTATACAATGACAGGCAGGTTGTGAATACCATTAAACAAAGACAGTAGAAAGGGAACCAACATGAACAGCCAAAGGGTCGCAACATCCATCACAGTGTTACTCCTCGCCATCAGCCTGACCATCGCAGGATGCTCGTCGTCGAAATTGTCCTGCAGCCAGGTCCAAAGCCAGCTTCAAGGCTCGACCAATAAAGCCGTTATCCCTGTGCCGCGTCCGGATGACTGGTGGACCAAGCGTCACGCCGCTGTGGTCGAACGCGTCAAACAGGGCAACGTCGGTATTCTGTTTATCGGCGACTCGATTACGCACGGCTGGGAACGACAGCCGGAACTGTGGGACAGCTATTTTGGCAAGTGGAATCCGGTGAATGCCGGTTTCAGCGGCGACAAGACCGAACATGTCCTGTGGCGTCTGGAACACGGCACAGTTGACGGCATCAGCCCCAAACTGGCGGTTCTCATGATCGGCACCAACAACTCCGGCGGCAACGAGTATACGGCTGAACAGATTGCCGAAGGGATCGAAGCGATTGTGTGTACGCTGCGGACCCGTTTGCCCCAGACCAAGGTGCTGATTCTGGCGATCTTCCCGCGCGGCGACGATGCTCAGCGCAAAGACAGGACCCAGGGGGCAACCTACAATCCGCAGTGGGCCAAGAATGATAAGGCCAGCCAGCTTGCCGCCCAGCTTGCCGACAACAAGATGATTTTCTTTCTGGACATCAATCGTAAATTCCTCAACGATCAGAACGTGCTGACCCGTGAGGTTATGCCTGACCTGCTGCATCCTGACAAGCAGGGATATGTTATCTGGGGCGAATCCATTCTGCCCACGGTTGAAAAACTGATGAAATAAGAGTGTCTGTGAGCTTCACGAATCTTCGGCCTGCCCGTGTCGTCTGATACGGGCAGGTTTTTTTATGCGGCGATTGTGCTGTGAGTGTGCCGGATAAACGAATTGATTTTTTGCTTTTATGCATGCCTGTATCGGATATAATACGGCGGTTTGAAATAACAGGGTCATTCCATACAGGAGTACAATATGGCCAAGGCAAAGATCAAAAAAATAGCGGTGATGACCGGCGGCGGTGACTGCCCGGGTTTGAATGCGGTTATCCGTGCTGTTGTCAAGACGGCGATTAATCATTACGACCTTGAAGTCTATGGTATTGAGGACGGATATCAGGGCCTCATCGAGGATCGGATTCATCCCCTCGATTACGGCAATGTCAGCGGCATTCTGACCGTTGGCGGTACTATCCTGGGTTCGTCGAATACGTCCAATCCATTCTGCTACCCGATTACCCTCGGTAAAAAGACCGTCAACAAAGATGTTTCCGAGCAGTGCATCATCAATCTTAGCAAACGCGGCATTGACACCCTGATTTGCATCGGCGGCGACGGCACAATGAATTCCGCGGCAGCCTTTGTCAAAAAGGGCCTGATTGTCATGGGTGTCCCCAAGACCATTGATAACGATCTGTATGGTACCGATATCACATTCGGGTTTGATACGGCGGTCAATACCGCCACAGAAGCCATCGACAAGCTCCACACCACCGCCAGTTCGCACCATCGTGTGATGCTGTTGGAAGTGATGGGGCGGTATGCCGGGTGGATTGCCCTGTACGCGGGGGCTGCCGGCGGGGCGGATGTCATTTTGATTCCCGAAATCCCCTACGATATCCATAAAGTGGCCGAGTATGTCATCCGCCGATCCAAAACCGGCCGGCGGTTCAGCATTATCTGTGTGGCCGAAGGGGCCAAGGCCAAGGGCGGCAAGATGGTTGTGGCCAAAAAGATTGCCAACAGCCCTGACCCGATTCGTCTGGGCGGCATTTCCTTTATGCTGGCCGACCAGCTGGCGGACCTGACCGGTATATCCTGCCGGGCGGTCAACCTCGGACATGTCCAGCGCGGCGGTGTGCCCAGCCCGTTTGACCGGGCATTGGCGACCCAGTTTGGCCATTATGCGATGGAGCTGCTGATGAAAGGACAATTCAACCGGCTGGTTGTGATGAAAAACGGCCGGCTCGACAGTATCCCGCTGGGCCAGACCGCCGGACGTATCAAGACGGTGCCGATGAACCATCCGCTGATTGCCGCCGCCAAAGCCGTCGGCACCAGCTTTGGGATATAATGCGATTCGGGGTGATGCTTGGGGCACATGTGCATGATTACCATCACGTCCTGAAAAGGCAGCGTCAGATTTCTTTCAGGGCGATGCTCTGATGAATTTAACTCAGGATAAGACAATCTGCCAGCTTGTTTCCCGCTTGGAACAGACCGCCAGAGGGGTGGTCAAAGCCGACGGGACGTGGGGGTCCTTTGCGCCCTTGCTGGCTGTGCATATCGCCACAACGCTCCATCGTCCGCTGCTGTACATCAGCCCGCATATTGACGATGCCGACCGCGTCTGCGACGACCTGCAGACCTTTGGCGGCACCCAGGTCCAGACGTTTCCTGTCTGGGAAAGCCCGCCGGGTGATGAAGACAACCTCGCTGACGAAATTGGTTCCCAGCGGCTGCGTCTGGTGCTGGAATTGTCGCAGCCGGGCGGTGTCCCCCGCAGCAGTATGATTTCGACCTCGGTCCAGGCCCTCAATCAGCCCATTCCCAAAGCGGAGAGTCTGCGTCAGCGCGGGCTGGAGCTGGCTGTCGGCAAAACACGTGATCCGCAGGAGCTTATCGCCTGGCTGGTCGAGGCGGGTTTTGAACGCACTGACAGCGTTGACTATCCGGGCCAGTTTGCTCATCGCGGGGGAATTCTGGATGTCTTTGCCCCCGTCAGCCTGACCTCGACAAAGGCTTCGGTCTCCGAACCGCAGGCGGTGCGTGTGGAGTTTTTCGGCGACCAGATTGAAAGCATCCGCCTGATTGATCTGGACACACAGCGATCCGGTGAGGCACTCCAGCAGATGACCCTGGTTGCCGCCGTCGGGCAGAACCTGTCCATGGGGCAGGCGACGGAATTGTTTGTCAATGTTCTGCCGCCGGAGACGATTGTGGTGCTGGAAGAGCCGACGCAGATAGCCGAAGTCTCGGAAGTCTTCCTGAGCCGCCTTGACGACCTGCGCGGGATGTTCCCGTGGGCGTCAATATACAAAGCTCTGCAGCGATTTACCTGCCTGGAAATCAGCCGGTTTGCCGCCGATTCAGACAGCATTCATCTGGACGTTACCAGCGCCCAGGAATTCGAACACAAGGCCGGCAGCCTCTGGAAAGAAGGCCGCAACGCCCTGACGGATTTGATCGAGCGTGCTGCCGATTGCCGCATTGTTCTTTACTGTGAAAATCAGGCCGAGATGACCCGTGTCAAGGAGATTCTTCAGCAGACAGCCGGCGGCGTCCCGCCGTATTTGACTTTGCGGACGGGATTTGTGTCGCAGGGCTTTATTCTCCGCAGTCTGCGAACGATTGTCATCAGTCATCACGAGCTATTCGGCCAGGCCTCCGTCCGGCGACGTATCCGTACGCTGCGGTCGGTCTCGCCGATTGACAGCCTGATGGATCTGAGCAAGGGCGATTATGTGGTGCATGTCAGCTATGGTATCGGTCGGTTTCTCGGTATCGAGATGATGGAAAAGGCCGGCCATACCGGCGAATATCTGACGATTGAATATGCGGACAAAGTGCGGATTCATGTTCCCGCTTCCAATATTCATCTTGTCCATAAATTCATCGGCTCCATGCCGCGCCGCCCGATGCTCAGCCGCATTGGCACCAAAAAATGGGAAAAGCAAAAGCAGCAGGTTGCCGTCGGGGTGGAGGAGCTGGCTGCCGAGCTGCTGGAAGTGCAGGCCCAGCGGCAAAAACTCGGCGGATTTGCATTCGGGCCTGATACCCTGTGGCAAAAGGAATTCGAAGAATCCTTTCCGTATCAGGAAACGCCCGATCAGTTGACTGCCGCGGAGCAGATCAAGCGTGATATGGCCGAGGCGATTCCCATGGACCGTCTGCTGTGCGGAGATGTCGGCTACGGCAAGACCGAACTGGCCATGCGTGCGGCCTTTAAGGCAGTGCAGGCGGGCAAGCAGGTCGCTGTTCTTGCCCCGACAACGGTGCTGTGTGTTCAGCATGGGCGAACCTTTGCTGAGCGCTTCGCGGAATTTCCTGTGACGATTGAAGTCCTCAACCGATTCACGTCGCCCAGGCAGGCACGGGATATTCTTTACGCGGCACGTCAGGGCAAAATCGATATCCTGATTGGGACACACCGCCTGCTCAGTGATGATGTCGGCTTCAAAGACCTCGGTCTGCTGATTATCGATGAAGAACAGCGTTTTGGTGTCGAGCATAAGGAACGCCTCAAACGCTTCCGTGTCAATGTGGATGTCCTGACGATGTCGGCCACGCCAATTCCCCGGACGCTGCACATGGCGATGATTGGCTTGCGCGATATCAGCTCACTGGCGACACCGCCGCTGGACCGCCGCAGTGTGACCACGCGGGTTTGCCGCTTCGATCGCGACCTTATCCGAAAGGCGATACGTTTTGAACTCGGACGCGAAGGGCAGGTTTTCTATCTGCACAACCGTGTCCAAACCATTCATGGTGCTGCCCAGATGGTGCGGGATATTATCGCCGACGATTCTGTGCGAGTGGATGTCGCCCATGGCCAGATGCACAAGCACGATCTGGAAGATGCGATGGTGCGTTTTGTCAAGGGGCAGACCCAGGTGCTGGTCTGCTCGACGATTATTGAAGCCGGCCTGGATATCCCCAATGCCAATACCATGATTATCGTTGATGCCGACCGCTTTGGTCTGTCGCAGCTTCACCAGCTTCGCGGGCGTGTTGGCCGTTACAAGCATCGGGCCTATGCGTACCTGCTCCTGCCGGCCAGCCGCCCGGTTAATCCCATCGCCGCCAGGCGTCTTAAAGCCATCGAGGAATTCTCGCAGCTGGGCTCGGGGTTTCGGATTGCCTTACGCGATCTGGAGATTCGCGGGGCCGGCAACATCCTCGGTCCAGAACAATCCGGCCACATCAACACCGTCGGCTACGAACTCTATTGCCAACTGCTCGGCCAGGCTGTCGCCAAGCTCCGCAATGAGCCGGTCGAACAGCCCGCCATGACCGCCATCGATCTGGGCTTCCATGTCGGCATCCCGAAGAATTACATCGCCTCCGACCGCCAGCGGCTGGAGGTTTATCGCCGTGCTGGCCAGATGCGGACTGTGGCGGATATCCGACGTTTTGAGGAGGAATTACGGGATTTATTTGGGCCACTGCCCGACTCGGTACGAACCCTGCTGGATATTGCCGAATTGCGGATGTATGCCGCCCGGTGGAAAATCCGCAGCCTCATCGTCCAGGGAATGGATTTAATATTCTCATTTGAAGAGGGGGCTTATACCGCTGATCTGTTTGCCCGATGCCCGGGTCGGGTCAGCATCCCGGATCCCCGCACCGTCTATGTCCGACTTGATAAATCCTATTTCGAACCCCATACCCTGACCAGCGTCCTGCGAAAACTCCTCAAGCGGAGTCGGTGAGACAATTTCTCAAATAGACGAATTAAAAAGGTCTTGTATTGATAATATTGGGACGGGCAATAAAAAAAGCCAGAACCGCGGAACGCAGTATCTGGCTTCGGAGGAGGGTGATGAATTAAGTTGTCAGAATTAGCTATCTGATAATTTCAGTGTATTACTCTATATATTATGACGAATAATCATCGTCAAATGTTTACTAAAATCTATTGAAAAACTAAAAATATTTATAATAAGCATTTAAAACCCTATTTATAAATCACTTGTAAACACAGCCAGCGGCATTGAAAAGAGTATGTATTGACATCTTTTAATCACAGCTATCTGTGAAATTTTTCGCAATTTCCCTGTCAATCTCAGGAAGAGTGCTCCCTCCTCGCATATACAATGACTCCTTTTAGCATCCATTAATACCAGATAAATTAATAAAATAGTTTTATAAATATCAAACTTTTTGTTGAAATTATAAAAAGAAAATCTATAATATAGTTAGATAGATATAAAACATATATGAAGGTATAAAAGGAGCGTTTATGTTGTATCGAAAAACCACACTAAGTCACCAATACCTCGAAGAACTTCCCACCGAAATGGTTGCTCGGCCCGCAGAGCATGCCAAAGTCCTTCGGTCCCGTTGCGACTGGCTGACCGGCCCGGATCGTGTTCTGATGGAGCTTGTTTTAACGGCCGGCTGCCGAAACCAGACCCTGGCCGTCCTGACCGGCCGCTCTCAATCGACCCTGAGCCGACGTATCCGCCGTCTGACCGAAGGCTTATCCGGCAGGCTGGCTTTGCAGCCTGCCGACCGTGTCAAAATCTCCGCCCTCGAGAAAGCCATTGCCCGTCAGGCCATCCTCGAAGGCCATTCGATTACCCGCATTGTCCGTGTGACGGGCCTGTCGCGGTATCGTGTGCGTAAAATCCTCGAGACACTCAAGACCCCGCAACATCAAAACCGTTCTGCCTGATCCAGGACATTATAAGACAAGGAGCTTGCCATGAAATCGATTCGATTTTCGATTTGCAAACATATATCCTTTAGCTACCCCATCACCGATCGGATGAGGCAGGTGATGAATATCTTCGGCCTGACGCTGTTTCGTCTTCGCAAACAGGCCTTCAGTCATACTCTTGACATTGAACTTCAAGCAGGCGATATCTGCTACATTACCGGTCGCTCCGGCACCGGCAAATCCATTCTTCTCAATGCCCTGTATGCTCAGACTCCCGAGGACGATCGCCTCCGGCTGGACGATGTCCCCATCGAAGCCGACCAATCCCTCATCGACAGCATCAGCGATGTGGGCGGCTCAACCTTTGAGCACCTTGACATACTTGCCGCCGCAGGCCTGTCGGATGTTCTGGCGATGCTGTCCCGCCCGGAGCACCTGTCCACAGGCGAGGTCTTTCGCTATCGTCTGGCCCGCGCCATCCTCAGCGGCAAGCGATTCCTATTTGCTGATGAATTCATGGCCTCGGTTGACCGTCTGACCGCTGCCGTCGTCAGTCGCCGGCTCCGCGACCTTGCCCGCAAAACGGGTCGTATCTTCATCTTTGCCGGCATACAAACCGAACTGATCACAGACCTTGCCCCCGACATCATCGTGGTCAAATACCCCGCGGGTCTGACTGACATCATCCACCGTGACCCTGCCCGCCAATCGAAGACGACAACCCCAACCGAAAGGCTCGCCCATGTCTCCTGAAACCGCCGTCATTGCCCATCCCGCCGCAACCGCAGCAATTACCAAACGCCCTCGCTATTGCTCGCTGCTTAAATATGTGACCCTGCGTGGCGGAACTATTGCGGATTACCATCGGCTCAGCCGCTATCATTACCGTGATGTGTGCCTTGGGCCTGTGGCTGGGATCTGGACGCTTCATCAGCACGTTCCGCAGATGCACTTCGAACACGCCGTCATTGGGGTTATCGTCTATACCTACCCTGTCCCCAACTGTGCCGCACGCAAAGCTGTTCTCGGCCCGCAATTCTGCTCCTCCGACCGAACCTGCCATCTGCGTTATTTGAATCAGTCCATCCGAACCATTTCGCGAGTCGTCATCGATCCCGCCTGGCGGGGACTTGGTCTTGCTGCCTGGCTGGTCCGCCGGACCTTGCCCTGTCTAAATGTGCCGTACATCGAATCTTTGGCCGTTATGGGCTTCTTCCATCCCTTCCTCGAAAAGGCGGGGATGACACGTTATCCGACGCCCGAAAACAAAAAGGCCAACCGCCTGGCACAGATGCTCAATGAACTGAATATCCCGCCGACTCTCTGGCACGATCCTGAGGCTGTCCACGAACGGATACTGGCCCTTAAGGGAGCAGATTCGGGCCGGCTTGAACGCTGTGTTAATGCCTTTCTCGGTCCTTTTGGCCGCCGCCGCCATTTATCACAAAGCCTTGAACGCACAGACTTTATCTGCCGAAAACTTGCCTGGCCGCCGGCCTATTATCTGTGGAGAAATCCAGATACGCTATGTCCTGTTAAAGCAAGGCAATCTTGAAAATAAATAATCTTGACTCCGCAATGTTATTTTTGATAAAATAGATAATTCTTCTGAGTTACACAATATCTTAATTTAATAGTTCCGAAAGGACGAGGAGAGTATGATGAAACGAAATCCTATTTGTAATGTTCGCAAGAGCATCTGCCTGATAGGCATTTTGACCCTGCTGATTCAGGCCCTTCCGGCCTTCGCTGAAGTCAGTTACGACAGTTCCATCAATTTCTACAAAAATGGAGCCTATGATTCTATTGATTCGGACGGCACGGACGACTCCTACGTCAGTTACCAATCCTTCTCCGGCGGCATATGGACGGGCTGGACGATTGCCAATGGTGAATCCATCGGCTTTACACAGGGTTACGCGGATGCAGGCAATCTCAGGCAGGGCGTCTCTGCCCAGGTTATTTCCACACCGAACAATAATCATTTGTCCGATGCCAGGATTTCGACCGATGCAGCCAACCGTCTGACCGTGCTGCCGGGTACGTCCGGTCTTTCTGAAGGCGATACCACCATCCTGACCCTCAAAATCCGGCTGGATGGTGCCTTGCATACCGAAGCGACCTCCTGGCCCGGCAAGGGCTGGGCACATGCCGAGATGGACGCGGAACTGACTATTCGTGACCTGGCCATCCAGATCGACACCGGCGAAGGCATGTGGATTCCCTCACAGGCTTCGTTTGGCGCCTCCTGCGAACTGGAATCATATGATGTGTATATGCCTTACTGGAATCACAGCTATTCATCCAACTGGGATAAGTCCTGGAGCTATGAAAGCAATATCGACGCCGGCAATTCATACCGCATTTCCGATGGAGTGAGCTATCTGAGCGATTCTTTTCATTACCAGCAAGACCTTTTGTTCGACACCGGTGAAATTACCCTGATGTTTGAAGCCATCGTCGGCCACACGCTGGATTTCGAATCGAACATGTATCTCTATGTGGACGCCAGCAACGACGCGATGGCATATGCCGACTTTGGCAATACCTTCGCCTTTGACGTGACCGCGGCCAACGGCGTGGCTTTGCAATGGCAGGTCGTCCCCGAGCCGGCCACTGTCCTGCTGCTGGGTGCTGCGGGACTGTGTATCCGCCGCAAACGCCAAACTGTGCGATAATTCAAAAAAAACAGGGGCGACCAGTGGGTCGCCCTTTTTCTTTGCCTGGGACCTGCTACTGGGTGCTGATGACCAGTGTCTTGCCCTTCATCAGGTCCTGATGCGAGATAAAATACCCGTCGATAGTCCTGTTGTCATAGGTAATCCTGGTAATCTTATCGCCGGGCTTGTCCCGCACAATCGTCCAGTTCACGTTGTCCCCCATCTTAATCACGACCTTATCAAACAGCGGCACGGTCACGATATACTCCGGGTCTGCCGGTGAGAACGGATAAAAGCCCATCGCATTAAACACATACCACGACGACATCTCGCCGGCATCATCCATCCCCGCATACGCCAGCTTTTCCCTGCCCATATCATAAAACTCATCCATAATCTTGTTGAGAATGGCCTGGGCCTTGTCCTGTCTGTTGACAAAGTAGTACATATAGGGAAAGCCGTGGTCGGGCTGGTTGCCGTGGCAGTATTGCCCGATAAAGACCGAAAAGTTATATGCCTCCACGCCGCCCCAGGGAATCGAAAACAGCTCATCCAGTTTTTTTTCGAACGCCTCTTTGCTCGGATAGAGGCTAATCAGCCCCTGCGGGTCGTGCGGGGCAAAAAACGAGGACTGCCACGCGTTGGCCTCGCGGTACATGTATTCATAATACGGATAGGTCGGGTCAAAGTCCTTGATCCAGTCGCCGTTGGCCAGCCGTCCCCGCATCAGGCCTGTGGAGGGATCGAACATATTCTTATAGTTGGTGGTACGTTTCATCAGCATCTGGTAATTGGCCGTATCGCCCAGCTCTCTGGCCAGCAGTGCCACCGCATAGTCATCATATGCATATTCGAGCGTCTTGGTTACACCCGCGGCGGCTTTGGTTTCGACATTGGGGTTTTTAATGTCCGGCTCAGAGATGTACCCCTTTTCCATGTATTCGGTGATATGCGGACGGGTTCCGCCTTCGAGGGTCGCATTCCGCAGCAAGAGGTTATAGGCGCTCTGGATATCATATCCGCGTATCCCGCGTAAATAGGTCCCCGCAATAAACGGCGCCGCATGGTCACCATGGAAAAACGTTGGCATAAAGCCCGTCTTCTCGCCGCGGTCAATCAGCGACTTAATCACATCCACCGTCACATCCGGTGCCAGCATTCCCAGCAGCACCAGCTTGTTTCGGTAATCATCCCACAGCGACGGCTCGGTATAATACCGGAAGCCCTTGTTGACGACGTTGCGGTTTCGGTCGGTAAAATCCCCGTTGACATCGCTTCGCAGTGCCGGCCACAGGAACGACCGGTACAGCGTCGAATAGAACAGACCCCGCTGGCGTTCGGTGCCGCCGGTGACCTGGATTTTGGACAGCAGCTGCTGCCAGGTGGCTGTCGCCTCGTCGCGGACCTGCTGGAAGCTCTTGCCCAGCATTTCCTTGTCGAGGTTGTCTTTGGCATTGGCAAGGCTGACAAATGAAAAGCCGATCTGCAGCTCCAGCGGCTTGTCCGCATCCGCAAAGTGCACCACGGAGATGGTCTTGCGGCCCCTGGTCATTGATTCAATGGATTGGATTTTGTGGTTGCTTACCGCGTAAAAGTACATCCGCTCGCCGGTCTGCTGAAAGCCGGTAAAGACGGTGTCGCCGTCCTGGGCGATATCCCACCGCCGGACGCGCTCGTTGGATATGGAAAGGTCGGCGATGAGCTTTTTGGGCTGGCCGGGCTTGAAGGTGTATTTATGGAATCCGCACCGCAGGGTCGTGGTCAGTTCCGCGTTGATGCCGTAGCGTTCGAGGAATACCTGGTAATAGCCCGGCCGGGCGGATTCGTTCTTGTGGCTGTAGGGCGAGCTGTAGTCGTCGGGGGCAAACTCGCCGGTGGCCGGCAGCAGGGGAATATGGCACAGGTTCCAGTGGCCCTTGCTGGTGTGGGTGAAGGCCTGGATGGTGGTGTCTTCGTACTGATAGCCCGACCCGCTGCCAAATTGCGTGACGGGGCTAAGCTGCACCATCGCATTGGGCAATGATGCCCCCGGGAAGACCTCGGCCCCCCACGTCCGATGCGTCGGGGTGTAGCCGATGTCTTTGCTGTCCCACAGGGTCGCTGTGCCCAGAAATGGATTAACATAATCCACAAGTTGCTTTTCCGCCTGGGCAATCGCCCCCGCAAGGCAAACCAAACCCACTGCAAACCATTTCATCAGTTCTGTCTCCAGTATTATCGTTTTTGTGTTCAGTCAATACTATGCCATTCAGATGATGTATGGAATGGAGATGTTTCGAGAAAATTTCTTTTGGGCAGGATTTGCAGGGAAAATGGGTTTGTTTTGCTATGTCCACAGTATATAACGAGGCAGCGGGGGGGGTAAAAGAACACAAGAACTCAGGAACACAAGAACTCAAGAACCTGAGAAGGCAGGGGGACAGAATGTTGATTTGGAGAGATGAGAATTTAAAGTCAAACATTTGGAATTCGTGGGGGGAAGTTGGTTGATATCTGGGAAATATTGTTTGTATTACAGAGGGAGATTTTATATAATTCGGGGGCATTTTTAAATCGGTTGTACGGACAAGTACAGTTGTGCCGGATGGCAGCATGGTATCAAGTTGTGTATCACTTTCACAGCCTGATGAAATTTTAAGGGTTGCGCGAGCGGAAGTTGGTTTTTAAAGTCATAGTTGGCAGTTCTGAGTATATGTGTCTGCATCGAGGGAGAAGAGTGTACGTGTGCGCATGTGAGCGGATTGTGTATCCATGATAAAAAAATGAAAGTAAATAGGTATTTGCCTTTTTCAATACGGATCGAGTATGAATAAAAACAAAGTGGCTATAAAACTTAGATGTAAAAGATGGATAGATCTTTTAGTGTTAACGGTTGTATCTGTCATTATTACTGCATACATACAAAGGCCGATAATTGACAATATATCTGCTTATATTGAAAATACATGTGCGAAATGGCATCCTGTTTTTGCTTGCCTTGTTTACTTGACAATTATCGCAAGTATTATTCGTTGTCTTAAAAAAAGCGGAGGTTTTCGCTGGAAAGATTTAGATCTTAAGAGATCCTGTTGGCCTGCTCCCCGAAAATTGGTCCAGT
>NZ_JBOGCL010000018.1:0-34313 GCF_050689095.1 Anaeroglomus insulsum | reverse complement strand
AAACCAACAATGCCATAGCGGCTGCAACCAAACATCCTGCCACTATCAATCCCTTCTTTTTATCAACTTTAATTTTTCGTGCAAATGCAATAAATTGCTCTTGTATTCTCTCGATAGTCGCACTTGCAAGATTGATCGCTTGAAAATTCTTTGCCCATCCGGGCAACTGTTCCGGCCGAATATCCCAAACAACCGGTATTAATTTCTTTTCAACTATCGCATGCCCGACCTCCTGCTGGACAAATGAAGATTGGCAGGCCGCCTGACTTGCCAAGAATAAGACAAATTGGGATTGTTTCAGATTCTCGATTATCTTCTCTGTCCATTGCTGGCCTGGCTGTAAAGACAGACCCGCCTGATAAACATCTAATCCCTCTTTTGTGAGAAGGGCATGCAGATAGTCTGCAAATTTCTGATCCTTCGTTGAATAGCTGATAAAAACATCCGGCATAATAAATTCCTTCTGATTGTTTTTTATAATTGTCCTTTAAAGGCCTTGTCCAGAATTGAAGGCATGAGGGCGTCAAGTTCCTCCGCCGTCTGAGCCTGAAGCTTTTTCAACATGTCAACTTGGGCCTGTAAGGCATCTAGTTCGGCCACAATCCGACGCTGTTCAGGTATTGAGTGTGGCGGTAGCAATAAAGCCAACACCTTTTTCTTCGATATATTCTTCATTGTTGGCGAGGTCCCACTTGCTCCTCGCTCGATTTGTTCCCTCAGACACGGCGACTTCATGGCATGAGAAAGCCATGGTCGAGAGATATCTATGTCACAACGAAAGTGAAAACGGAAAATTTTATCACTCAATAGCAACATTGGTCGCGTGTCCCCAACAATCGCACAAGCTCCAACAAGGGCGGTTGTATTGGCACGATTCATTAGGAAGTCACCCGTGCGAACTTCAAATCGTTTATCGAATGGCAACCCCACGGGCACAACCTTATTCTCACTCTCGTCGAACGTTCCGAAAGAAACAGCGCCTACTTTTAGGACACCCCACTCTTCCCGACTGGCTGGTCGTGACTCACATTGCGGACTCTTACCATTCTCGATTTTATCTAAAAACTGACTCAATGGCACCCAATCGGGGTTCGGTTTCCCTCCGAAATAAAAACGTCGGGCGGAAGCAAGTATCGCTTCTGTTTCTTCGACGGCTTGTTTTCGCAGAACTTGGGCAGATTGGATTTTTTCGGACAATTGTTCAATACGGGCGACAATCCGCCGCTGCTCAGATAATGGGGGCAGAGGAATCGGCACAGGCAAGAGTCGTTTTGCTTTAAGTTCAGTTTTTATGCCACCCGGTACATATTCGAGTAACAACTCTTGAAAAAAACGACTGCGGAGCAACCACCAAAGAAAACGAATATCGACCTTGTCATCATGTGGTATATATGCGCCGTAATGGATCGTAGCAGCGACAGGCCCTTCGCTATCTTTTGGATATACTGCGATAGCCCCCTTGGCAGCGTTAATACCGGAAACCAATAAATCACCAGGCCGTGCGAGTATCATGCCCGTTCTGGTTTCACCATCGGAACGATAATGAATACGACCGGTATCAAAACTTATCTTATCAACGATTTTTACCTCTCCGGAACATAGTTGTTCCGGTGATGGTCGTTCTCGACGTTCGGTGAGTATCTCTCCGAGGTGTACTGTAGGCCACTTAAGACTCATTTAGTAACCCCCGCGATGAGTTTTTGAATGTCGCTAAGAATAGCTGTTATTTGGTGCTCTTTTCCTGTGATGCTCTTGATAAGATCCTGGGGGGGCAGATGGGTTATATCTTCTTTGGCACGAGGATTTTTACGGTCGAGATTGCAATTGGCAGCAAGGATGTCTGCGGCCGAAACACGCCAGGCAAGCTCATTTTCGGTGCGATTATTCCACCATGCAAGACAACCGGCAAATTCCTCAAACTGGATGGGCTGGGTTTTAGTATAATTTTTGCGGCCTTCGGGCAGCGGCTGTTCATAATACCAGATATCCTGAGTCGGACCGGAACGGTCAAAAAACAGAATATTCGTCGCAATGCCCGTATAAGGAGCAAAGACGCCATTGGGCAGACGGATGATTGTATGCAGATTAAAATCCATAAGCAATTCTTCTTTGATGCGGGCGCAGACGCCATCGCCAAAGAGCGTGCCGTTAGGGACAACCACAGCGGCACGGGCCGGAGGGAAACCTGCCCTGACCTGTCGGCGCAGTTTTCGCATAATCAATTGCAGAAACAACAACGCGGTCTCTGCCGTCTTTTTGTCTTCGGGAAAGTTGCTCTGGATACCTTTTTCTTCCTCGCCGCCGAACGGGGGATTGGTGATAATAACATCGACACGGTCTTTTTCACCGATTTCACGGAGGGGAAAGCGCAAGGCGTTAAGCGGGTCAATAGAAGGATATTCCAGCCCATGCAGAAGCAGGTTCATCTGGCAGAGCAGATACGGCAGCGGTTTGGCTTCAATCCCGAAAAACGTCTCATGCTGGAGGCGTTTGAGGTCTTTGGTCGTCTTGCACTGCTTTTTGAGATATTCAAAGGCAGAGGCCAGAAAGCCACCGGTGCCGCAAGCCGGGTCCAGAATCGTCTCCCCCAGGCGGGGATTGACCGCTGCTACAATAAACTGTACCACAGGACGAGGCGTATAAAACTCACCATTTTCCCCGGCAGCGTCACGCATTTGTTTAAGCATGGATTCGTACAGATGGCCGAGGGTATAGATTTCTTCGGTTGAAGTAAAATGAATACCACTGACTTTATTTATGATATCCCTGAGAAGATAGCCATTAATCATCCGGTTGACCGTGCCGGTAAAAACCGAGCGGATTACGTCCCGACGATCACCGCCATTTTTGCCCTGCAAGGAACGAAGGTACGCAAACAGGCCGGGGCCTTTTTTACCATTGGGCAGGGTTGCCTCATCATTATTGATAAAGGCAATCAGGGCGTCACCGGTAATTCCATCCGACTGGGTTGCCCAATCCCGCCAGCGGTATGGGGGTTCGATAGCGGGCACAAACCGCTTTTTTTCAAGTTTAGCTTCGGTTTCGCGGATTTGTTCCATGTCATCGAGGAATTTAAGGAACATAATCCATGTTAGCATCGGCAGGCGGTCCAGGTCGGTTGTCAAGCCTTTATCTTTTCGCATAATGTCCCGGCAGGTTTTAATCAGACTGCCGAGAGACTGGGCGGTGGTTTGTGCAGAGACGGTTGATTTCTTTTTTGCCATTTAAAATCCTGATTAGTCGCTATATAAAAGAGTCTGTAAATTATCCAGTGCAGAACGCAATTGATCGGGGCCGCCGAATTTTTCAGCGATTTCCATCACATTGCCATGCTTTGAAATCGGAGGTACTTTCAAGATATCGGGGATTTGAAATTGTGCCGTTCCATACTCAATATATTTTTCGAGAATCTCATCCAGAATTAGCCGGGCTTCGGGTTTAAAATACTCCCAGAAGTCCACCTTGCCTTTGCGAAGCCGTTCAGCCCGCTCCCGGCGGGAACGCAACGGAGCATTAAAAGCGATAAAGCACAACAGGTCAAAGGGGTCTGCATCCTGCTGCTGTACATTCTCGGCCAGTTGTTCAAAGGTGATTCCCTTATTGGTCAGCTTTTCCAGGATAATCGCTCTTTGTTCGGAGTTGCTCCAGAGCGAGGCAAGCTGGGCAGCCGAGGTCCACATGCTGCGGATTGCTTTGCTGGCATAGTCGGTAAACTTAACAACACTGAGTCTTTTGCCATCGGCATCCAGCTCATAAACAACATGGGCGGCAATTTCTACCGAACCGCCATCGACATAATATTTACGAATGGCGGGTTCCGGAGGATCGGGCGGTAATGGACCGGGCGGAAAAGGAGGCTCTGGTTGGGGTTCCGGTTCGGGTTCCGGGATAGGTTTATCAACCGGAGTCTCCGTCGGCGGATCAATGGGGTCTCCATCGAAATCCGGATCTGCAAAGAGGCGTGTTGCGCTGCCCGTATAATCTAAAATGGAAAACCAGAGCTTACCATAATCCGACCGAACTCGTGTACCCCGGCCAATAATCTGCTTAAACTCTGTCATCGAATTTACAATACGCACGATGGCGATATTCCTGCAGGTCTGAACATCGACACCGGTTGTCAGAAGTTTAGATGTAGTGACAACTGCCGGAGTCGTTGTTTCCAGTTCCTGAAAACGGCTTAAATACCCTTTGCCCACATCGCCTTCATCGGCCACGATACGAACCACATAATCCGGATGTTGACGGGTAATGTCGGTTGAATAATTATTGATTGCCTGACGCATCTGGTCGGCATGTTCCTGATCGACACAAAAGACGATTGTTTTGTCAAAGGGATTAGTCTTTTTGAGAAAATCTACCAAATTTTTGGCAATCGCCTCCGTCCTTGCACGTAATGCCACAATTTTTTCAAATTCAGGCGTTTGATATTCCTCATCCGGGATAGGACGGCCATAGCGGTCAAGTTCGTCTTTGGTAGGCCGCCAGCCGGTTGCGTCAACATCCGTGACAATACGGTGAACGCGATACGGCGCAAGAAAACCATCGTCAATCCCCTGCCGCAATGAATAGGTATAAACCGGATTGCCAAAATACTGATAGGTATCACGGTTTTCATCCCGAAGCGGCGTTGCGGTCATACCCAGTTGAAAGGCAGGCTGAAAATATTCAAGTATTTCTCTCCAGTTGCTTTCCTCTTTGGCACTGCCGCGATGACACTCATCCACCACCACTAAGTCAAAAAAGTCCGGACCATAATCACGGAAAAGACCTGGACGACGTTCATCGCGTGCTATCGCCTGATAGGTAGCAAAATACATTTCACGGCTTTTAATCGCTTCGCCCTGGATTTTCCAGCGGGCATCACCAAACGGCGTAAACTGTTTATCCTTGGGATCATCGACTAAGATTGAACGATCCGACAGAAATAAGATACGCGGACGACGATATTGGCCTGTCCGGTTCCAGCGGGTGTTCCAGAGTTTCCAGCAGATATGAAACGCGACATCGGTTTTACCAGTTCCGGTAGCCATGGTCAGCAGGATACGCCTCTGGCCTTTTAAGATGGCTTGAATTACGCGGTTGATGGCAATTTCCTGATAATACCTTAAGGGTTTACCCGGCACAGGCAGACTTGGGGTTAGGAAACGCTGCTGCTGATCACCCTGCGGTAACGCAAGATGCGTTTGGAGTCTGGCCCAAAGTTGCTCAGGAGAGGGAAATTCGGTCAATTCGGTTTCACGCCCGGTTAAAAAATCATGCTCGACAATACTGTGACCATTTGAAGAATAGGCAAATTTGAGGTCCAGCATCTGGGCGTATTCTTTGGCCTGCTGGAGACCTTCGGCTGCTTTTTTATAAGAAGCTTTGGCTTCTACCACAGCAATCATAAGATTGGGACGGAATCGGAGAAGATAGTCAGAACGTTTTTGAGGGCGACGGGTATATTTTGAGCCCGTAACGAGAATACGACCATCTGTAAAAGTACGCTGCTCGTTAATCTGGTCATCATTCCAGCCAGAAGCATAGAGCTTGGGTAGAATATATTTTCTACATGTATCAGCTTCAGTTAATCCAGGCATAACCGAAAGCCTCCTTTGAAACCTTAATATTTGCTGAAAAAACGGGAAATAACCGATTCCCCGTGGCGGATATATTACCCATTCGACAGGCCTTTTGCAACACTAAAGTGGACTAAGAATTGTCGGAATAAGAAGTTATGATTAAAATGCCGGAACAGGACCTGCCAAAAATGGCCAAAATCCCTGTTTTTGCCAAAAGTAAACAGAATTTTTCGGTTATTCTGGCAGACAAAAACGGGATTTCTATCGACCTTCAAACCCGTATCCTGATTTTTTTACTTCTAAACACTTGAATTTAAGAGGCTTAAGAAAATTCCTAAAGCAATGTGATAAAATCTCTTATTTCTGGCGCGTATTTTGCAAATTTTGAAAGTCATTCGGGTTTTAGAACTAAACCGATGCCCGAGAAAACGTTTTTCCCAGGGCCACAGTACGACACCCGGCGGAGCCGGGAAAACTCTGATTTATGGAGGTAGCTGATGTCGCAAGTATTTTCATTACCCACTTTTTATCGTAGTGCCAGTCCCACCTTATTAAAACAGTATTTCGATGAGCGGAAGCTCCTGACCCATTTTGACTGGTCGCTGGAAGGCGACGCCCTGGTTGAAGCTTTATCAGCAACAATCGCCCAGCTTCACGACAGCCAAATTGAGATTATTGAGCAGGATTTTATGGCCATCTCCAGTGTTGCCGACGAAGAAGGGGTGATTGGATTAATTGATATTATCCAGACGCTGCGTGGAACCGACTCGGAAGCCATTATAGATGCCCTCATGGAAAACGAGAGTTATATTGACAAGTTTTTGTGGGTCAGTTTGCATCACCCGGATGCATACAATTGGCTGGCTCGAATGGAACGCGTTGAGAAGATGACATTCAAGGAAGACTGTCTGGTTGGCAGACATGCCTGCTCGACAGACGAGGAGTCTGTCGAAGACCTTAAGGAACTGATTCAGAAGTTTTATAAACGGCAGCGACGAGGACGGTATTGCCATATCGACGTTTATTCCCGGCAAAATCCAAATCAATATTACTTTTTTGCCTATCCGGAAGATTATCCCAGACGGGACTTGAATTATGATAAAGGCAGGCTCGTCCCGCAAATCCGTCGTCCTGTGATGGAAATCGTCTTTATTTATGATCCCCAAGCGAGGAATTTAAAAATCCATGCCAGCAAGATGCGCAAAATCGAAGTCATGCAGGAAGCATTTTGTAAAACGATTTTGGATCTCCCAGGCATACCGGAAGGAAGCCTGCGGGTTTATGACTTGTCACGTTTACTGGACCCGGCGTTCCGATTTACCACCGAGCCGGTTGACGGAATCGAAAGTGTTTCATTGCGGATGTTAAAAGTCAAATTGAACAATACCAACAATGACAAAATCACTTATGAGGCCGACCCGCATAATGGAGGCGCCGAATTGGTACAAACCAGAATAAATCAGGCCATTGCCGCTTGCGGCGATACTATTGTGAAAAAGCTGGATGTCTTGTCCGCTAAAATCACTATTAAATTTGCCGCCAGGGAGGGGCAACCCGCTAAAAAGATAACCTTTACGATTACAACGCCTAATTCTTCAACATTAGAAAACGAGAAATTAGACAATATCGCACGTAAGTACCTGGAGATATGGGGTCTGGTGCGATTGGCCATAACTCCAAGCGAGGAAGCGGCATGAAAGAGGCCCTGGATGAACTGATACTATGCCTGCGACGCCGGATAGAACCCTATGTCAGTTACGATGAGGTACAGCAGTGGCCGCCGGGGCAATTGGAGCAGTTAATGCAAATGCGTGTGGTGGTTCCCACGATGCCCGCTAAAGAGTACACCTGTAGAGAGTGTCATGGCAAGGAATGTGGCGGGATTTCATTAACGGTACAGCGCAACACACAGACCGGTCAGGATGTCGGAATGTTTCTGTGCCGGGAAGAAAGCGGCGCCGGGCTAAAACAGGTTTCACTGGACCACCTGCGTCGATGGGAGATTATCCCGGACAAAAAGAAACCTGAGCCAGTCGTCCACAAAGTCGAGTCGGTTGCGGTTGCAGATGTTCCAGAGCAGAAATTAAGCCCTGCCGATGAGAAAGCATACCAGTCCTATTGTATTGCCGAACAAAGTTTAGGCAAATGCACAGATAAAGAGGCTTATGAGTGGTTGGAAGAACATGGCGATCCCGATTATGAATTACCATCTTTTGATACCTGGCATAAATACGTCCGCAATGGACGGAAATACCACAACACCAACAAAAACACCCGCCGTGCCGGGCGTAAAACGTCAGCGCCTTCTGTCAAAGACGATCCGGCATTGTTGTCTCAAATATCCAATCGGCATTCAAAATATCCGGTAGAATCCGAAAAAGCGGATTAAACCGGATTTTTTCAAAAATCCGCTTTTTTTCAAAAACCCTGTTTTCGCATGAGAAAACAGGGTTTTTTTATGCGCCCCTAAATAGCCACTTATCCGGTTTCTGAAAAGTACCGGAAACAAAAAAATTAATGGTGGATTATTCAAAGGTGCAAAAATGCAGTTTTATGGAACACGCCAAGTCGCAAAAATCCTGAATGTCAGGCCGCACACTCTGACAGCCGCGATATGGAACGGCCGGGTTGACCCGCCGCAAAAAAGTCCCGGGGGTGAATTTCTGTGGACACCAGAGGATATTGAACGTGCCAGTTGGGCTCTGCTGCATCGCTCTTATTTGCACTCAAAGGAGCGCGACCATGCAAACTAATATCGATATCGCAACAACGCCTGCATCTGGTCCCTATCTGACATTAACGGATGCGACCAAAATACTCCCCCGCAAAAATGGCAGTCGAATACATCCTTCGACACTCTGGAGATGGTGTCGTTTGGGCTGCAAGGGTATCCGTCTGCAGTATGTTCGTGTGGGTCGAGCGGTCATGGTAACAGAATCTGGATTGAATCAGTTCTTTTTATCCCTGGCAGCGTCGGATTTTACTCAAAAATCTCAACCCGAACATAGACCCACAATTCGCAAGCGTCACCAGCGACCTCAATATCGTCAAGCCGCCATCGATGATGCCAATGCCATCTTAGTCAGAGCAGGAATCCTCAAACAATCAATCCCAGCGGAAAACGGTTTTTCACAGGCGCAATGCTGTCGGTGACGTGGGTTCGACTCCCACGGCCACTATTGGACCCGGCCGGTCAAAACGAAAACAAAAACTTTTATTACAAGGAAAAACAAATGAATCTATTAAGTTCGGTACTCAATCAAACTCACCTGCGTGCCCCCAAGGGCATCGTGTATGGCCCGCCCGGAATTGGCAAGACCACGTTTGGCGCTGGCAGCCACAAACCCATCATCATCGACTGTGAGAATGGCACCTTCCACATCCAGTGCGAGCGAACACCGTATTTGACCACCTGGGATTCCATCCAGGCGTGGCTGGATACCCTGGCGATGTCTGACCACCCCTATGAGACAGTGGTGGTGGACTCCATCGATTGGCTGCTTCGGCGCATTGAGGAAAAAGTCGCCGGGGTCAATGGCGAGGCCAAGAACATGGACAAGACCCTCAACCGCTCCAATGGCGGCTACGGCAACGGTAAGCAGGTCCTGCGTAACTATGTGTATCAGTATCTTTTGCCCACGCTGGATGCAATCGTCAATAAAGGCGTTTCGGTCTTGCTCTTGGCGCACGCCTCACGGCAGACCTTAACCACGATTGATGGGGCAACCATTGAGAAATCCGCCCCCGAAATCCATCCCGACCTGATGAACACGATAGTCGAGTGGTGTGACTTTGTCGGCGCTGCCAAAATGGGTTCCGGCGGCCGTGAATTGGAACTCAAAGAAACCAATCAACTGTTAGCCAAAAACCGTTACGGCATTGAAGACCGGATTCCGCTGCAGTGGGACGCACTCATTAATGCCATCAATCAAAACTCACAATTCACAGGAGAAACTCAAAATGGCAAATCTGAATAATTTTAATGCAAACGAAGTGGATTCAACCAATGATTTTGACCCGATTCCGGCCGGGAAGTATCTGGCGATGATCACCGGCAGCCAGATGAAAGAAACCAAAAACAAAACGGGCAGTTACTTGGAGCTGACTTTCCAGGTTCTGGAGGGCGAATACAAAGGTCGCCTGTTGTGGGCACGGTTAAGTTTAACCCACTCCAATGAGGTCACCGCCAAGATTGCCCGCGGACATTTATCGGCCATCTGTAAAGCGGTTGGGGTTTTAACGCCTAGGGATTCTGTTGAGCTGCATAATTTGCCGTTAGTCATCAACGTCAAGGTCAAAAAACGCACCGACAACGATGAACTGACCAACGACATTCGGGGCTTTTCCAAGCAGCAGACTGCAGCAGCTCCGGCCGCCGTATCCAAACCTTCTGTTGCTCCCTGGAAGAGGTAACTGTGAATTGTAAACGCAAAGGCAGTCGTTTGGAACACAAGTCCATCGCGAGGCTCAAGGCCGCCGGATACTTCTGCATCCGGTCGGCCGCCTCGCTGGGGCCGTTTGACATCATTGCCCTCAATCCCCTGGGCCTGCGATGTATTCAGATTAAGGCCAACCGCTGGCCCGATGGTGTGGAGCGAGAGAGTTTACTGCAAGCGGCCAAAGGCCTGCCTTCCAATGCCCTGATTGAATGCTGGCGATGGAACGATAACGCCAGAGAACCCCTGATTAAATCCATTGAGGAATTGTCCCCATGCAATTGAGACCCTATCAGCAGGCAGCCGTCGAGGCTGTATATCGACATCTTGGCAATCATACCGATAATCCGGTTGTCGTCATTCCCACCGGCGGCGGCAAGACCCCGGTGATGGCAACGATTTGTTCTGATGCGGTCAATCTGTGGAATGGCCGTGTGTTGATTCTTGCCCATGTCAAAGAACTTTTAGAACAGACCGCAGGCACGCTGGCCGCTATAGCGCCAGAGTTGAACGTCGGCATCTATTCAGCGGGCCTTAAACGCAGAGATACCGAACATCCCGTCATTGTTGCGGGGATTCAATCGGTTTACCGTAAGGCGTTTGACCTGGATGCATTTGATTTGGTCATCGTCGATGAGGCCCACATGATCCCGCCTGAGGGCGAGGGGATGTATCAATCCTTTTTAGCTGATGCTTGCAGTGTTAACCCTCGCCTGCGGGTTATTGGACTGACCGCCACACCGTTTCGAATGACGACGGGGATGATTTGTCAGCCGGGACATTTCCTCAACTCAATCTGCTATGAGGTCGGCGTTAAAGAGCTGATTGTCCAGGGCTATTTATGTTCGCTGCGGTCCAAGGCATCCAAGGCACGTTTAGATACCAGCGTCCTGCATCTGCGGGGTGGTGAATTTATTGCAGATGAGGTTGAGGATTTGATGGATACCGACAACCGCGTCCAGGCCGCCTGTTCTGAAATCATCGATTACACCCAGGATAGACACACGGTGCTTATCTTTGCCAGCGGTATCGCCCACGGCAAGCATATTGTACAGGTTCTCAAGGAGCGTCACAACATCGAATGTGGTTTTATCTCCGGCAACAGTCCTGATGGCTGGCGCAGGGATACGCTTAATCAATTTAAAAATGGTTCACTCAAATACCTGTGCAATGTCAACGTTCTGACCACGGGTTTTGACGCTCCCAATGTGGATTGTGTGGTATTGCTGCGTCCGACAATGAGTCCGGGACTCTATTATCAGATGGTCGGTCGTGGTTTTCGGCTGCATCCGAGCAAGCAGGATTGTCTGGTGCTGGATTTTGGCAGCAACATCGTCCGGCATGGACCGGTCGATGCGCTTCGCATGAATCCTGCCAATGTCCGGGGCAATGGTGATGCGCCTGCCAAAGAGTGTCCGATGTGCTTTGAGGTTATCCATGCGGCCTATACCCGGTGTCCGGCGTGTAATTATGAGTTCCCGCCGCCTCAACGCAATCAGCATGACACCACCGCCAGTGCCGAAGATGTATTGTCCGGCCAGGTCAGCATCGAAGAATATGATGTCCAGGAAGTGCTTTATAACGTCCATACCAAACGGGGCGCCTCGGCCGATACACCCAGGACCATGCGGGTCCAATACAAGGTGGGTCTGGATACCTATATCCCCGAATGGGTCTGTTTTGAACACACGGGATTTGCTCGTATCAAAGCGGAAAGCTGGTGGAAACAGCGGTCCAATGATCCAATACCGCAAGATTGCGAGATGGCGGTGTTTTTTGCCGAGAATAACCGGCTCCGTGAACCCATCAAAATTACCGTTCGCAGTGTTTCGGGTGAGAAATTCAGTCAGATTACCCGCTATCAGTTTGATAATCCTCAAGCCGACCAGTGGCAATCCAATCAACCCCTGCCGCAGTATGTTCCGGCAGCCGATGAAATCCCGTTTTGATGGAGCTTGCGATGAAGTCAATCACTGCAATCTTAGTTGCTATCCTGGCAGGACTTAACTGTCTGTGGCCTGTGGTCGGTCGTTCATACTTTTTCCAAACTAAAAGAGGAGCAGTCCCGTGCAAAACCTCCAAGTAATCGCCCAAGCCTATCTCCATGCGGGACTGTCGGTTCTTCCGGCCAATGTCGGGCTGAAATTTGCGGCCCTGTCGGGCTGGAAGCAATATCAGCGGCAATTGCCAACAGAATCCCAGCTGGCGTCCTGGTTTAGTCACGGCCAGTCCGGTGTCTGTATCGTCACCGGCGCTGTCAGCGGCAATCTGGAAATGATCGATTTCGATTTGTCAGCGGAGGCATTCGAGCCGTGGCAAACGATGGTCGAAAAGGAAGCACCTGGTCTTATTGCCCGGCTTGTCATCGAAAAATCACAAAGCGGCGGCCGCCATGTGGTGTACCGCTGTGACAGTCCTGTCTGCGGCAATATGAAACTGATGCAGCGCAAGGTCACTGCAGCATCCGCTGAGGAAGTGGAAATCTGCGGCAAGAAATATAAACCCCGCAAAGATAAGGATGGCAATTGGTTTATCGTTCTTACGCTCATTGAAACGCGTGGTGAAGGCGGATTATTTTTGTGTGCGCCGACGCCAGGATATGAACTGGTCCAGAGCGATTTTACAACACTATCGGTTTTAACCGCTCAGGAACGGGACATCCTCCTTGAAGCGGCATGGGCATTAAACCAGTTTATTCCCGACCTGCCTCAGGAATCGACACCCTCTAGTGCCGGTGATACGCTGCGTCCCGGAGATGATTACAATGTCCGCGGCGATGTCAAATCCCTTCTGCAATCCCACGGCTGGACCTGTGTCAAGGGTGGCCAAAATGAATATTGGCGCAGGCCGGGTAAGACCTTGGGCTGGTCTGCTACGCTGAAAAATAATGTGTTTTATGTCTGGAGTACCAACGCCCATCCGTTTGAGGCCCAAAAACCCTATTCGCCCTTTAGTGTTTATACGCTTTTGGAACATCACGGAGACTTTGGCAGGGCGGCCAAGGCGCTGGGTGAGCAGGGGTATGGCGATAAAGACCCTCTGCCATCCCAAGATAGCAGCGTGGACCTCTCTGCTATTGTCGGTCATGAGTCCGAGGATGAACCCCAGCAGCATGTCATCCAGGACCCAGGACCGCTGCCGAGGCATTTATTAGATGTTCCGGGATTCATTCATGATGTCGCGGACTTTATGCTCCAGACCGCGCCGCACCCGGAACCGATATTGTCATTTCTGGGGGCGTTGTGCCTGCAGGCATTTCTGGCAGGACGAAAAGTGCGGGATGCCCAGGACAATCGCACCAACCTGTATATCCTGGGCCTGGCCTATCCGGGTTGCGGTAAAGACCACCCGCGCAAAGTCAATGCCCGCATTCTCTATGAAGCGGGACTGTCTGGTGTGATTGCCGATGGCTTTGCCAGCGGTGAAGGGATTGAAGACAAGATGTTCATCAATCCATCCATGCTGTTTCAAACCGATGAAATCGACTCTTTGATTACGGCAACCTCCAAGGGTAAAGACGGCCGGGCAGATATGATTTCCAATGTACTGCTTAAATTCTTCTCAGCCTGTAACTCGATTTATCAAACCCGCCTGAAGGCCGGTAAAAAAGACAGCAACGTCATCGACCAGCCATCGCTCAATATTTACGGCACGGCCGTCCCGGAAAACTATTACCAGGCCCTGTCCAGCAAGATGCTGACCAATGGATTTTTTGCCCGCATGCTGGTCATTGAGGCTGGTCCACGAACGGGTGAACAGGATGTGTCAATTATCAAGATTCCCGATTCCATCAGCCGCACAGCCAAAACCTGGGTGGATTTCATGCCCGGTGAAGGAAATTTAGCCAACTTCCATCCCGTTCCGATTATCGTCGAACACACCGATATTGCAAAAACGCTACAGCGAGACTATGGACAAAAGGCCGATGCGCATTATGACGCAGCCCAGGCACAATCGGATTTAGTGACCATGGCTATCTGGGGGCGTGCTAGCGAAAAAGCCCGCCGACTGGCCCTGATTTACGCCTGCAGTGAAAATCCCTTCAATCCTCAAATCACCGAGCAGGCCGTTCGCTGGGCAACAGAACTGGTCGATTACACCACACGCCGCATGTTATTTATGGCCTCACAATATGTCAGTGAAAGTGAGTTCCACGCCAACTGTCAGCGATTAATTCGAATTCTGGGCGACTGGAAGGCCAAGAAAGGTGATGCCTGGATGCCGTTCTGGTTGATCAACCGCAAATTGCCCTGGACTCAGCGGGAACATGAAGAGGTACGGACAACCCTGCTCAATCAGCGGAAAATCGAGTATTCGGAACAAGCCACCGGGGGTCCAGCCAAGCGGCTTTACAGGATGATTGGACAATGACGATGAGCACGACAAACAGTAAACTCATTGACGCAATAAGTTTTGAAAAAACAAACTCATTACACCTTATTGTCAACTCATTGCGCTATAGGTTGCGCAATGAGTTGGAAACGCAAGTCCAGAAAATATATATACATAAAAAAATATATATATCTTATTGTCTTATTTTTATATACACCCTCGCGTATGTAATTTTTACCCCTTTTTATGCGCACGCGCGTGCGAGGCGGCAATACGTATCAATACCCCCCTTAAAAACAAACCTTACCGGCGATGTTGCCGGTAATTTTAATCACCTCTTTTTACAAGGAGTATCTCTATGAGAACTTCAAAGCAAATGATCGGATGGGATGTAGTAGTGGCGGCAATTGTGTTGGTCATGTTGATGGCGGTATGGATGGGCGGTTGTGCGGGAGTCAGTGTCGACCCGGTCCAGATTCAGAATCTGGCAATGCAAACCGAGCAGCTAAACGGCAAGATTGACCAGTTTCAGGAGCAGACCAAACTGGCCCTGCAGTCGTCCAAGCAAAACGGAACGGTCGATGCCAATGCCCTGGCTAAGGTCGAAAAACTCCAAACCAGTATTGATTCTGTCCAGGCAAAAACTCAAGCCATCGCAGACGCAGTCAAAAATGCACAGTATACCAATCCTGCCGATGGAGTGACAACGGCACTGGAAGGAGCACGAGCAGCTAATGCTGCCTCAAGTCCCTGGAACCCTTATGCCCCCTTGATTGACTTGGGTCTTGGAATCGCTGCAGCAGCGGCAACAGTTATCGCTCGCAGGAATGCCCAAGCCGCAGCCGAAGCGCAAGCCAAGTACGATGCCCACAAACAAGGCGTTGAGTTGACCATGAAGCAAGTCTCGCAGTCAACGATTCCTGAAGTCAAGGCCATCGAGACGCAGTTATATCAAAACATTGGACAAGCACGCAGTGCCGTTGGAGCAAGTTAAGCATGGAAACTGGACGCACCACGTTGGCGCAGGTTCGAAGAGTGGATTGCGGCTATAGGCTGACCGCAATAATCGCACCTCTCGCAACCTACGCGAACGTGGGCGTTCTGTGCAAAACAAATGGTTCCCTCCTCGCAGAAATCAAAAAGAAAACCGCGACGGGAACGGTCGCCAATTAAAAGAGATTCGGTCGAAAACCACGTTTTTTTACAGGAGTATCGCTTGTGAAAATTGAATTACGAAATATCCAAGACATTCGTCCCTATGACAACAATCCCCGCATTAACGACAAGGCTGTCGATGCGGTGGCGGCCAGTTTGAAGGAATTTGGCTTCCGCCAGCCCATTGTGGTCGATAAGGACGGTGTCATTATCGTCGGTCACACCCGCTACAAGGCGGCCGCCAAACTTGGCCTTGAAAAAATCCCCGTCCATGTCGCTAAAGACCTTACCGAGGCGCAGATAAAGGCCTATCGCATCGCTGATAATCAGACGGCAACCTTAGCCGACTGGAACTATGAACTGCTCCCGATTGAGCTTAAAGACCTTCAGGGCATGGAGTTTAACCTCGACCTGCTCGGATTTGATACGGAAGAACTGTGCAAACTGCTCGAACAGGAGGTCAAGGACGGCTTGACCGACCCGGATGATGTGCCGCTGCCGCCCGATGAACCCACGACCAAACGAGGTGACATTTGGATACTGGGTAATCACCGGCTGATGTGCGGGGATTCCGGCAGCGCCGCTGATTTGGATAGACTTCTCAATGGCCAGCCGATTCATCTGGTCAATACCGACCCGCCGTACAATGTCTGCGTTGCACCCCGTAGTCAAAATGCCCGCGCCGCCGCTGCCGCCTCGGACAATTACACCGGCCAGCAAGGGATGGACGAGGCCATCCAAGGCAAGGCCCATAAAACCACTGACAAGATGCGGCCCAAGGATAGACCGCTGGCCAATGACTTTGTGTCGGACCAGGAATTTGTCAAACTCCTGCAGGCATGGTTCGGCAATATTAAACGTGTCCTGATACCGGGCCGGTCTTATTACATCTGGGGCGGCTACAGCAATATTTACAACTACCCCAATGTCCTGAAGGAATGCGAACTCTATTTTTCGCAGATGATTATCTGGGTCAAAGAACACCCCGTCCTGACCCGCAAAGACTTCATGGGTAACCACGAGTGGTGTTTTTACGGATGGTCCGAAGGCGCTGCGCATCTGTTCTTTGGTCCGGCCAATGTAACGGATGTCTGGAGCGTCAAGAAGGTCAATCCGCAAAGCATGATTCATTTAACCGAAAAGCCCGTGGAACTGGCGGTGCGGGCCATGCAGTATTCCTCCCAAGTCGGCGAAAACGTACTGGACCTCTTTGGCGGCAGTGGTTCGACACTCATCGCCGCCGAGCAGACCGGACGCAAGGCGTTCCTGATGGAACTGGACCCGCCGTATTGTGATGTCATTGTGCAGCGCTGGGAGAAATTCACCGGCAAGAAGGCCATCCTGGAGCAAGTGAAATGATTCCCGTGTCTCTTATCCCCTTAGATGCAGCCAAGGCCCTTTGCCGTCAATGGCATTACAGCGACATCTTCCCGCCGCACTGTATGGTGCCGCTGGGATTTTATGACGGACAGGGCCTGGCTGGGGTGGCGATTTGGGGATGGGGGACACGGCCTAAACATACGATTCAGAAACTCTTTCCATCTCTGGATACCAAGGATTACTGGGAATTGTGCCGGATGTGCTGTCGGGATGACCTGCCCCGCAATACCGAAAGCCAGTTATTGGCTGGATGCGAGGTATGGTTTCGGCAAAATCAACCGGATAAGAAACTGCTTTTTACCTGGGCCGATGGGATTCGTGGAAAACCCGGCTATGTCTATCAGGCCGCCAACTGGCTCTATGGCGGTTTTATCACGACCGAGATTTACTTAACTGCCGACCATGAGCCAGTCCATCCGCGATTGATGATTACTCGCTTTGGCAGTCGCAGCAAGGAAGTCTGGCAGGGATTGAAACTCAAGCGTGTTCGCGGCAGGCAGTTTCGGTACTGTACTTTTTTGTGCAGTCACAAACGCCGCAAGGAACTGCTGCGTGAAAGTTCCGTTCAGTGGACAACCCGGTATCCCAAACATCCGGATTTGATTTGGCAGATTGATGCGGGCGAGGGGTCAAGAGAGACCCGCGACCTACCCAGGGTCGAGAGGTCGGGGCAGTTCCGGCAGTCCGCTTTCAGACCCTCCAGGGTCAGGAATGCCCGCGAGGAGTGTCTAAGTGATGACTTGAAAGATGGTGTTCCGCGGCGAACCGAAACCTGTTTATTGCCGAGACGGAATAAAAAAAGCCACGGCCCAGAAACGCCGTGGCTTTGGAAGGAGGAGCTGTAATGTCATTTTGTTGCGATAACAAACTTACCCCGTTCGGTTTTACGAAACCGGGCCTTGGCTCCTTTATCCCGAATCTCGCGGATAATCGCTGCGTAGATCGTGGCGGCAGGCGTCTTGCCCTCGGTTTTCCAGAGGCCCTTTTCCAGCATGCGTTTAACCATCTCCTGGCAATTGAGCGGTTCATTCGCTTCTGCCAGGACGTTAGCCGCCGCCGTCAAACCGCCAGGTTTGGTTGTGGCGAGTTCTTTTCCGGAGGCTGCGTCCTTATCCGCCCCGGCCGCTTTCTTTTTACCCTGCGCCGTCTTGTCGCCTTTGGGGCGATACGGGCCGCAAAGCCGGTCGGCGGATTTGATAAGGATTTCCTTGTTGTTGTCGATGTTAACACCGACCCAATGGCCATCCTGGTTTTGGCTCATGATGCGAATACCCAGGGTATTCTTGCCGACCTTCATGGCGTAGAGGTTACCGATTTTAATGCTTACTTTCTTCATGGTACTATCCTTTCTAAAATAGGGTTATTCCATCCATTGCTACCGGACTTGGCGGCAGTCGCTGGTTTTAACAATCTGGTATTTGGGTTGGTTTGCTTTTCGGTTGGTCACCTTGATGTCGTACCGCCCATCCATGTAGACTCCGACCACCGTGCCTCGTGTTCCTTTGTATTTGCCTTTGGTAACTTGAACTTTCATGGTCGACTCCTTTCTTATTTCTGGTTTTGGGCATCGGTTCTGATGTCTTCTAAGGTTTCCCGAATCGCATGTTCCGTAAAACCGGTCATCTCGGAAAGCGCCTCGATGAGGTTTTGCCGCAGGTGCATCATGTCTCCGGCATGGCCCCAATGCAGCTTTTCCGGCGTCTGTTCTAATTCTTGTCCAATGCGGTCCAGCAGGCTGGCGATGTCGAATTTGGCGTTTTGGTATGCCTGTGCGGCGGTCTGTTCTTTTTTGTTTTCTGCGTTTGTCATGTTTTTATCCTTTCGAATTTTATTGTTTATGTTGATCGGATCAGGCCATGTTGCCTCAAACATGCCAAGCGAAATACTCCATTATTTTTGAAAAATGTGAGATTTTTTATGTCCCAACCCAATGATGTTAAAGGGGGTAAACCCATGCTAAACCCGACGGCATTATCCATCGATGTGGCCGCTAAGATGCTGGGATTGCCGGCCGAAATTATCCATAAACATATCACCCAAGGCGCCCCTACGGCCGCCGATGGAACCCTCAATCTGGTTCATTACGGGGCATGGCTCAATAGCAGGATTTATCATGGCAATTGATGTCAATAAATTAACCCAGATACAACTGCTGCGCCTGATGAATGCAACGCCGCTGGGCAACATCCTGACCCACAACCAGCTGCGTTGGCAGATGAATACCGCTGCCTATCGCATCGGCGATGGCAAACATATCAATCTGGTGCGCTATGTTTCCTGGCTGGCTGGTGAATATGAAAAACCCAAAGCCCCGAAACAATCGGTGGAGGACTCCCGGCTCAAAGACCTCATGGCTAAAAACGCAGCGCGGAAGGAAGCCCAGGATATTGGCGAAATCCCTGCCGTCGAAAATCCCCAGCGACGCCAGCGCGCCTGCCGGGATTTTCGGTTCTTCTGCGAGACGTATTTTGCGGATGTATTCTACCTGCCGTGGTCGGATGACCATCTGAAGGTTATCGCCAGGATTGAACAATCCGTACTTCATGGAGGACTGTTTGCCTTTGCCATGCCGCGAGGTAGCGGGAAATCTGCCCTGACCCGCTCGGCTGCCGTATGGGCGATACTCATTGGCGCAAGACGGTATGTCTGTCTGATTGGTTCTGCCACACGACAATCCTTAAATCTCTTTCAGAGTGTCCAGGCGGCGATGCTCGGGAACGATTTACTCTTAGCGGACTTCCCGGAAGTCATATTCCCCATTCAGTGCCTTGAAAATAGCGCCCATAAACAACGGGGTCAACGCTATCGAGGCCAATTGACCTATCCGGTCTGGGGCACCCATAAGATTGTCATCCCTACGATTGAAGGGAGTATCGCATCCGGTTCTGTAATTACCGTCGATAGTCTGGATAGTAATATTCGAGGTCAAATCCATACCACGATGGATGGCCGTATCATCCGGCCGGATTTGGTGTTGATTGATGACCCGCAGACCCGTGAGTCTGCCAAATCGGTTGACCAGACCAACCAGCGGCTCAGCACCTTAAATGGGGATGTGCTGGGTCTGGCAGGCCCCGGCAAGAAAATCTCAGGACTTCTGACCTGCACGAAGATTTACTGCAACGACCTTGCCGACCAGTTGCTGGATTCTGAACGAAATCCCGAATGGCAGGGACAATGCACCAAGATGGTCTATGCCTTCCCGACCGACACCAAACTGTGGGACCAGTATGAAGAAATCCGCGCCCAGAGTCTTCGCGCTGGCAATGGCGGCAAGGAAGCGACTCAATTTTATATCGAAAATCGCACAGCGATGGATGCCGGCAGCAAGGTTGCCTGGCCCCAGCGCCATAACGAAGATGAAATCTCCGCCATCCAGCATGCCATGAACCTGATGATTCGGGATGAGGCGGCTTTTTTTGCTGAATACCAGAATGATCCGATTGCCGAGCAGACCGATGAGCAGATTCTGACGCCTCAACAGGTCATTGAAAAAGCCAATGGACGCAAACGCGGCGAAGTCCCGCTTTCCTGTCAGTACCTGACGATGTTTATCGACGTGCATGATAAGCTTTTATTCTATGTGGTCTGTGCCTGGGCGGAGGATTTTACTGGATATGTCATCGATTACGGCACGTTTCCCGACCAGAAACGCCTGTCATTTACACTGCGAAAAGCCCAGATAACGCTCCAGGGGATGTACCCCGGCATGGAAAAAGAAGGCGCCATTCAGGCAGGACTGGAACACTTATGTCGCGATTATCTGAGTCGGGACTGGTCTCGCGGCACCGGTGCCATGAAAATTGACCGCTGTCTTATCGACGGCGGCTATATGCCGGGCATCGTTGAAAATATCCGCCATAAACTGGGCGGCACCATCATGGCATCCAAGGGTGTTGGTATCCGCGCTGCCAGTAAACCCATGTCCAGCTATAAACGCAAGCCCGGCGAGCGCCACGGACATCACTGGTATATCCCCAATATCAGTAAGACCGGGGAATTTCAGCATGTGGCCATCGACACCAACTATTGGAAGACCTTTGTCCATGAACGGTTCTTTGTTGCCGCCGGGGACCATGGGAGTATGACGATTTTCGGCAAAGGCGGCCATCAGCATGCATTATTTGCAGAACACATCGCAGGCTCTGAAACCTGGGTGCGTACCGAAGGCCACGGCCGGGTGGTGTATCAATGGTCGCCTAAAGTCGGCGGCATCGATAATCATTGGCTGGACTGCATGGTCGGTTGTGCAGTCGCAGCATCCCTGTGCGGGTGCACCATGACCGGCCAGTCTGTCGCTCGTCAGAAACGCGAAAGAATTACATTGTCGGAACTGCAGCGGCAAAGGAGGATGGACCATGCCGGAAAATAAAGTCGAGAAGGGATTTGAGTGCAAGGACTGCGGCTGTCGGCACTTCCGGGTCCAGGGAACACGGGTGGCTAACAAGCAGATTATCCGATATCGGCTCTGTCGGAACTGCGGAAAACGACTGACAACCATCGAGCGAGCGGTGGTGAAGTAAAAAAGTCTCTACTAATAGAAAGTGCCTGGCAAAAACCGCTGTAAATAGGCTGTTTCGTGTTTGATTTCAATGGAATATCGTGTAGATCGTATATAGCAACAAGACAAGTGAATAAGCCTGACGACTAGCTATCGGGCAGGCAAAAAACCAAAAGTTTAAAGCCGTAGAGGGCTCTACACCTCTGCGGCTTTTTCTTTTGGGTGGTCAATGACCACTTTTATGCCGCGAGAAATCATAGGGTAACGTTACCCTATGTACCGCGACGAAACGGAAAAATTAAGGCAGTCTACAGTGGCAGACTTAAATTCCAATATCGAAACCAACGCAACGGCACCCGCAAAGGTGACTGGTGATGCCGGTTCGGTGGAGCAGCATCCGCTGCCCGACCAGATTGCGGCAGATAAGTATTTAAAGTCCCAGCAGGCCGCAAAATCTGCCGGTCTGGGTATTAAACTCACCAAACTGGGTGCTCCGGGGAGCGTGTAATGTTTGGTTTTGGCAAAAAGAAATCTCAGGCAACGACCATCTCGGATACCAAGCCGCAGCGGTTTGGCATCCGCGCACGCTTCGATGCCGCCCAAAACTCCACCGACAACGCCAAGCACTGGGCGATGGCAGACCCGTTTAGTCCCGACCTGGCGGCAAGCCCGCAGGTGCGTGCCACGCTTCGCAACCGTGCCCGCTATGAGGTCGCTAATAACAGTTACGCCAAGGGGATGGTTTTAACCCTGGCCAACGATTGTGTCGGAACCGGGCCACGGCTGCAGATGCTTTTGCCCGATGATGCGGCCAATAAGGTTATCGAACAGATGTTTAAGGACTGGGCCGATGAAATTTCGCTTGCGGCGAAGTTAAGAACCGCTCGCATGGCCCGCGTGGTCGATGGCGAGACATTCTGCATCAAGACCTACAATCCCATGCTGCGGTCACCTATCAAGCTGGACCTTAAACTCGTTGAGGCCGAGCAGGTGACAACCCCCTGGGAAAAGCAGTCCATCACATCGCCCAATCAAGCTGATGGAATCGAGTTTGATGCTTTTGGCAATCGGCTCCTGTATTACATCCTCAAGCAACACCCGTATTCTGCCAGTCAATTTTATGATGCCGGATACGACATCGTTGCCGCACAAAACGTCATGCATCTGTATCGTGTGGATCGTGCCGGTCAAAATCGCGGCATTCCGGAGATTACCCCGGCACTGCCGCTGTTTGCACAGCTCCGCCGATATACCCTGGCGGTCATTGCGGCCGCAGAGACCGCCGCTGATTTTGCAGCGGTGCTCTATACCGATGCACCGGCCAATGCAGAATCGGCTAATATTGCCCCGCTGGATGTGGTGGAACTGGAAAAACGCATGGCCACCACGCTGCCGGAGGGTTGGAAACTCGGCCAAATCGAGGCCAATCAGCCCATCACGACCTATGCGGAGTTCGTGAGGTCTATCCTCAATGAGATTGCACGCTGTATGAATCTTCCTTTGGGTGTGGCCATTGGCAATAGCTCTCAATACAACTATGCCAGCGGTCGTCTCGATTACCAGATGTACGGCAAAACCATCGATGTCGATAGAAGTGACATTGAACTGACGATACTCGACCCGATTTTGATGCAATGGCTGGATATGGCCATTTTGGCCGGTTCACCTTTACCGTTGTCCATTCGGTCCATTCAATCCTTTCCGCACAAGTGGTTCTGGGATGGCCGCGAACACGTCGACCCAGCCAAGGAATCCAATGCCCAGGAGACACGCCTGCGCAGTAATACCACCACTCTGGCAGAAGAGTATGCCAAACAAGGTAAAGACTGGCGTCAGGAACTGGACCAGAGGGCTATTGAGGTTGCCTACTGCAGGCAAAAAGGTCTGACTTTGGAAGAGACTGTCCCCAATAAAAAAACAACACCTATGGAGCAAGAGGATGACAACGATTAATTTTACCTGTCAGGGTATGCAGCTTTCTATCGAGGCCGCAAAGCCCGAAGCCAAAAACCGCACCTTCAATATGGTCGCCTATACGGGCGGTCCGATGCGTGTGGCCGGATGGTATGACCCGGTAGTGGTGGATTTAAGCGGTCTTGCCATCAGCGCCCAGGCCAAACCGATTTTCTTTGGGCACGAGCAAGATTTAGATTCACTGGTCGGTCAGACTAATTCCATTAAGGTTGCTGACGGTCAATTGCTTGCGACAGGGGATATTCTGGGCGAATCGGACCGTGTTAAACAAATCCTCACCCTGGCCGACAAAGGTTTTAAATGGCAGGCCAGCATTGGTGCCCGGGCTGAAAAAAGCGAACGCCTGTCTGAAGACCAGACCGCTAAAGTCAACGGCCGTCAGGTCACAGGACCAGCGATGATTATCCGCAAGGCCACCCTGGGGGAAATCAGTTTTGTCATGTTAGGGGCCGACGACCAAACCTCGGCCCAGATAGCCGCTAATAAACACCTTTTACAGGAGATACTCGACATGCCTAAAGATGACGTTAAACCAACTCAGGAAGTAGCAGCCGCTGCTGCAGCCCAAGTGCCCGATGTTACTGCCGAAATTCGCGCCAAAGCCGCTGCGGAACTGACTCGCATTGCCGATGTTCGCAAGGCCGCCGCCGGGAATGCCGACATCGAGGCCAAGGCCGTTGCCGAGGGCTGGACTGTGGATAAGACCAAGCTGGCGGTTCTGGAGGCCAATCTGGCCAAGGCGCCTGCGGTCCATACGGAGGTGCGGCTGGATGCCAAGATGATTGAGGCCGCAGCGTGCCTGTCGGCCAAGATGCCAGAACAGACCGTTCTGAAAGCCTACGGCGAACAGGCCACCAATCAGGCGGAAAAATACCGCAATATCGGCATCCATGACCTGTTTCGGCTGATTGCCCGAGCGGAAGGCCGGGAACTGCCGCAGATTATGGGGGATGCCAACGGCTTTATTCGTGCGGCCTTCAGCACAGTCAGCCTGCCCAATATCCTAAGCAACATCGCCAACAAGATGATGCTGGAAGCCTATCTCAATCAGGAGAACTCCTGGCGTAAGGTGGTCAAGATTGCCAGTGTCAATGACTTTAAGACCCACAGCCGTTTCCGCCTGACGGATAATCTGATTTTCCAGAAGGTCGGCGCTGATGGCGAACTTAAACACGGCAAACTGGGCGAGCAGGTCTTTACCAACAAGGCCGACACCAGCGGCATCATGTTCAGTCTCAATCGCCAGACCATCATCAACGATGACCTGGGTGCCTTTGCCCAGATTCCGACGATGCTGGGCATCGGCGCTGCCGATGCGATTTCCGATGCGATTTGGACATTGATTTTATCCAACCCCGGCAACTTCTTCTCGGCAGGCAATAACAACTATGCTGCCGGGGCAAACACGGTGTTGTCGGTCGATTCCCTGACGGCCGCCGAGCTGTTGTTTTTGAATCAGACCAAACCCAACGGCAAACCCCTGGGGATTCTGCCCCGGTATCTGCTGGTGCCCAACGCCCTGAAGGTCACGGCCAATTTACTGATGACCAGTATCAAGCTCAACGAAGCGGCCACGGCCGGGTCTCCCAAGCCCCAGGACAACCCTCATGCCGGAAAGTATGAGGTGGTGTCGAGTTCCTGGCTGTCCAATGCGACCATCCCAGGTTTTAGTTCCATCGCCTGGTATTTGTTTGCAGACCCGGCGCGTCTGGCGGCCTTTGAAGTGGCGTTCCTCAACGGTAATGAAAATCCCACCGTTGAACAGGCCGAGGCTGACTTCAACACGCTGGGCATTCAATTCCGGGGCTATATCGACTTTGGCGTCAAGGAACAGGATTACCGTGCCGCCGTCAAGATGAAGGGTATGGCGTAAGCGATTTACAAAAAAGAACCTCTTTTGGGAGAATAAACTATGGCGATTAATGATGTCAAAACAGTATTTGTTCAGGATGGCAACAGCATTGACTATACGCCATCTGTGGCTGTCTCTGCGGGTGATATTGTGTCTCTGGGCAATGTGGCGGGCAATGCCGCCTCCATGATCGGCATCGCCAAATCCGACATCCCGGCTAATACCTTGGGCGCCCTTGCCATTAAGGGCGTTTTTGAGTTCCCGACAGCAACGGCCCTGGCAACCGTGGGCACAAAGGTCTATCTGTCGGCGGCTGGGCTGGTGACCACGACTAACACCGAAACACCCTTGGGCAGAACCGTGGCGCCTTCGACCGACGGCAATACGAGGGTCAAGGTGGCTATCAACGTACCCTAAAAATCCTCAATGTTTCCTTGTGTGGGCCAGGCGGACTGCTGGTATCTGCCTGGCCCTTCTAAGGAATATTTTTATGACCAACATGCTCAAAACCGGATTGGATTATCTGGCCCAACAGCTTAAAGCCCACGCTTCTGAATCTGTGGTCTATAGCCGTGGGACCAATACAGTCACACTCGCTGCGGTCCTTGGAAAGACGGTGCTGGAGCTTCAGGATGAATCGGGCTTTGCGGTGGGAGCAGAAACTATCGACTTTATTTTCTGTTCTCAGGATTTGGTACTCAACCAGCAGAAGGTCACTCCGCTGGCCGGTGACCGAATTACGACCGGCCGGGCAGTTTATGAGGTGCACCATATCGCTCATGAGGGCTGCTGGAAGTACAGCGACCCGTTTGGAAAGCAAATACGAGTCCATGTTAAAGAGGTAGGTACAGTATGACTATTACTCCAAAGATAATCATAACGGCCATTCCATTCTTGCTGCTGGCGACCGATACCCAGACTTCAATCGAGTCGGTGGGCGGATTAGCGGGACAGTTCTTAAAATACGGCGAACTGGGCTTGTGCTTTGCCCTGGTAGCGTATCTGGTCTACAGCAATTATTGTTTGATGGCCTCGCTGAATCGCCTGATGCAGGACAAAACCCGCCAGGAAGAGCGGCTGATAGCAGCGATTCATACCTTCTGTTCGGTCTGCCGGGAGCGGCCGTGCCTGTTGGATGCCAACGCCTTTAAGACCGAAAATCCCGATAGTATCGCTCAGAGCAATCCGGAGGCAATCCATGAATAAAATAACTGCTCTGGTTTGGATATTGCTCCTTCCGGCGACTTGCCTGGGTTGGCTGCGCTCGGATTTAAACCAAGATGGAATTGTGGATTTACAAGATTTTGCGATAGTCAGTGAGGAATGGCTTATGTCCAATCGAAACTGTTTAAAGTTAGTCGGCCACGATGTGACAATTCCGCAGACGCCCGCGGTACAGCTGGGTTCGGGTGATTTTACGATGATGGCTTTCATCAAGCCCGAAATCGGTGTCAATGGGATTGGCATCTACACCTGGAATTATGGACCGCCGGGGATTGATTTTTATCATGCCGATGGGAAGTTGGTATTTTCAGCATGGGGATGGCCTGATGATGGCAATGGCATCTGTGGGCCGTCGTATGCAATGGAACTGACAGGGGCATGGATGCATATTGCCGTAGTCGCTAATCACACCCTGGGCACGTGTGTGCTGTGGGTCAATGGCAATCAGGTTGCATCCGCTCCTATCAATCACAGCGATATCACTCCGGTTCCCGGTGCACTAATCCGATTGGGTCAGGGTGGGGGTAAGTATTTTTATGGACTGATAGATGATTTTCGAATTTATAAGAAGGCACTGACAGTTTGGGAGGTTTTGAATATCTACAATGATGAAAAAGGGCGCAAGTACCATCCTTCACAGACACCCGTTTCCGGAGCGGCATCCCTGGTGTTTGAATTTGACGAGACATCGGGGGACACCTGCTATGACACCATCAACCGTGTTTCAATCTCCCTGTATGATAGCTGCGGCCATCCGACGTTTAAAACCAGGATTGCAGGCGGCGTTCCTTTTACCGAGGAAGTCTATATCCCTCAGAACCTGACGGGCCTGTTCCTTGCCGACGAGGTCGCAGAGGCGCTGAATACAGAAATCTATGCCGCCTCATTTACGGCCGCAAGGCATCTAATGCCTTTCTATGAACTTAAAGACCTGGCCCAACTAAAAGTAACCGTTGCCCCCAGGACCGTCGAAATCGTCCCCCATGACCGGAACAATAGCCTGACCACCTGCGATATTGATATCGCTATACAAAAGGCGGTCGCTAGCCCGGACGACCTTGAGGTGTCGCAGCTTGCCGATTTGGTGATGGCCATTGCCAAATCGTTTCGACACAAGATTTTACCCTGCGGCGCTGCGTGCAGCAAACAGACGGTGGACCCGATTTATTCAGCGGACCACATGCAGTCGCCGCCGGTCTTCACCAGTGTCATCACATTGAGTTTCAAGTGGGTGTCTTAATTGGAGAATAGTATGCCTTTGCCCTTAGAAAAATCCTATGTCGCTCCCAATGCGATTTATGCCCCGCAGATTCTGCTGCAGTCGGCTATCGTCAACGGTCAATTGATGACCTCAGCCCACATCACCCTGCAAACAGCCAGAGTCATCGAAAAAGGCGTTTGGGAAATCGCCCCCGGCCGCTCGGAAACGGTGGTGATTAACGATATCCTGAATCTCCCTGACGACCTGTCAAGTCAGGCCAAGCGTGTCCAGGACATCTACGGGGCTATCGTTGAATTGATTGGTCAAGTGAACTCCACACGGAAGGTCTTGTAAATGACAGTTTGGTTTGCACAATCCTCCAACGGCAATATCAGCGATGCCAACAAGTGGGGCAATGCACCGACTTCCCCCACGGCGTATCTGACATTTAGTGCGCTGGCCGCAGGCGATATCCTGCAGCTCAATGGAATGACCGGTATCAATGTTGATGTCTCGTTTGCCTGTGCCAGGGTCTCCTCGGCACAAGAAGGCGGACTTGGGACATCCACAGGCAATCTTGTTATCAGCAGCGGTTCAATCACCATCGGAACCAGCGAGATTAGGACCGAAATCAAACCCGGTACTTCATTTCCGCTGGTGATTAGCGGAGGTACGGTGGTCATTCATGGCGACTTAAATGCCGGAGGTGTTTTTGTTCCATTTGGATGTATCACTCTGTCGGGAGACAGCACATCCCTGACCGTCAACGGAAAAGTGACGGGCGGTTCAACGTCGAATGGTTATACCATTTCCAAGACAGGAAACGGCACACTCATCGTCAATAACATCGGCAGTGATGCGATTTATGTATCGGCTTCAGGCAGGCCCATCTATGTCAATGGCGGTGGCGGCACCATCACCATCAACGGCAATATCAACGGCTCTGGACCGGCCCACGGCATTTACGCCGTCAACGGCACCACGGCCAATTTTATCATCAATGGCAATATCTATGGCAATTATGGCGGCGGGATTTCCGTCGCTTCATCGGCTGGTGCAGGTGCAACGCTTCAAATCAACGGCAATATCACCGGCGGTGCCGCTTCATCCTGTACCCTGGCGGCTGTCGCTGTGGGGGCTTATGTCTCTGCAACCATTTACGGCAATGTGACCGGCGGTAATTGCACGGCGGCGTATGGATTGACCACGGCTCAAAATTCACGACCGGTCTATATTTATGGCAATCTGATCGCTTCGGCTTATGCCTCGGCCATCATGGCCTTTTGGGGGGCGCTGGTGTATGTCCAGGGCAGTCTTTACGATTCGCCCACGGCCTCTGCGTACTATGGCGGCATGAGAATCAATATGCCCAACACCGCCTCTATTCACAGGGTTTACGATTGGGATGGAAACGCCATCAATCTGCCCCTGCAGCTGCCCGATTACGACGTGAAAAAAGGCATGATCCACGGGGAGGTCGTCGGGACATTGCCGCCGGCCAGTGCATTTCGACGGCCAGGACGATTTGTATGAGAGGATAAACTATGACCCATGCACACCATTCCGGATGGCAATTACTCAGGTCGGCTGCGGCAGTTGATAGTCCTGCTATCAATGCCGCGACGATGGATAGTAAGCCATCTTACGCACAACCTATCGGCGCTGACACCATTAAAGGAATCGAACTGATTCTGGCTGGAATCGGCAATGAGGATGGAACCGTACAGACCAAGGTCTGGATGGGCAAGCGCGACTGCGGTCCGGCCCGCCTTGCGGCCATTATCACCTGGACCCTGGGCACCATGGCCGTCAATAAAGACCCGCAGACCCAGCAGCCGACGGCGCTTCAGTTCTATGCCGACACGGCCGTTGTGACATCCTATTGGCCAACAGACGTTAAAACACCCAACAGCGGTAACAATATGCTCTGTGTCGTCAGCTTAGACGGCCTGGACTATGACTGGATTGCTGTTGAGGTCACTGCGATGACTAACGTTCAACGGGCGGATGTCTTTATGGGGTATTTCGCATGAACGCTGCCGGATTGAACCAATCCTTAGTCAAGGTCAAGGCGTTATTTTTTGACCGCCAGGCGGTAATCCGCTGTGTGGATAAGGCCATCCTGAAAAACCTCAATTACATCGGCGGCTATATCAAGCGTGTGGCCAAAAACTCCATCAAGAAGGCCAGTGCCCGTCATGCCGTCAGTACGGTGGGCAAACCGCCCTTAAGTCACACGGGGCTTTTGAAACAGCATATTTATTATGCGTTTGACCCGCAGGCACAATCGGTCGTTGTAGGTCCGGCCCTGTTGAATGCCAAGGGCAAGAACGCCCCGCACAACCTCGAATATGGTGGCCGAACCCATGTCAATCACAAGAAAGTCTCTATCCGGCCGCGGCCCTATATGCGTCCGGCAATGGAAAAGAGCCAGAGCAAAATAGCGGATATTTGGAAAAACAGTGTCAAAAAAGACCCTTAAGGGTCATAAATGCACGCGAGGATAGTTCAGATGATAATTTTCAAAACATTTCTCCGCGGTGAAACGGGAAATGTCAACTAAGAGCAATAACTAAGAAAGGCAGGTAATTTTATGGCCGATTTTGTACTTGGAATCAACGCCAAGATGTATTACGGCATCAACGATGCCGCCGTGTCTTCAATGACCGAGGCCTCCAATGTCAAGGAAGTTACTGTCTCGGTCTCTGCCGGGGAGGCCGATGTTTCCACCCGGGCCAATAACGGATGGAAGGCAACCGCTCCCACGTTACGAGAGTGTGAAGTGTCGTTTCAGATGATCCACAAGACCAGTGATGCCTTTTTTACGGCGATTAAAAATGCTGCCTTAACCAGCGGCACATTGTGTCTTGCGGCACTGACGGGTGAAAAAGCAACCTCTGGCTCTTCCGGTATCCATGGGAATTTTGCCATCACCAAATTCGACCGCAAGGAAGGTCTGGAAGAGGCCATCACCTATGATGTGACGGCAAAACTGTCTAAATTCATCGCCTGGGTCGATGTGGCTTAAATATTTAGGAGAGAACATGAAAACATTTACCGATAATGCCGGGAAGGTCTGGACGCTGGCGTTAACCATTGACAGCGCCAAGCGTGTTAAGAGTCTCTTGGGTGTCAATCTCTTAGAACCGGAAGCGGGCGAGCCGCCGCTGTTGACCCGGCTTGGCACCGATGAAATCCTGCTGTGTGATGTGTTGTATTGTCTGATTAAACCGCAGGCTGATGCCTTGGGGGTTACCGATGAGATGTTCGGTCAAGCCTTAGGCGGCGAGGCAATCTTAGCAGCGCAGAATGCCTTCTATGATGAGCTTGTGGATTTTTTCCAGAAGCGGGGTCGGACCGACCGGGCCAGGGCAGCACAGACACAGCAGAAGATGATCCATCTGGCCATCGAGCAAATCACGAACAACCTGGCCAAAATCGACCCGGTCCAGAAAACCGCCGAGATATTTGGAGAAGTGTCTATCTCTTAGCAGGCTATATCGGCGTTGACCCCGCGCCATTGACGCTGCGAGAGCTGTGGTGGATGTCGGAAGCGATTGAGTTTCGTGACCGGATGGAATGGAATCGGGTCTCGGCGTTGATGTCTTTATTGTGCAATATCAACCGTGACCCCAAGCGCGGCAAGGTATCGATACCGGCTGATTTTAATCCCTATGCCCAAAAAGAAGGAAAAGCAAAACAGCGTGAAAACGTCATTGAGGTCAAAGATGAAGAGTCAAAAGCCATGTTTAAAGCCGCTGTTACAGGAAAGACTATTGTGAGGTGATTATGGCGGGTAATTCAGGTGCCATTCGAGCAGGAGCTGCATTTGTCGAGATATTTGCCGACAAAAACGCCTTGATGCGCGGCCTTAAAAGCGCTGAGCAAAGTATCAAAAAATGGGGTCACAGTATCTCCAGCTTCGGCAAAAAGATGATGGGACTGGGTACGGCCATTGTCGCTCCCCTGATGGCAGCCGCCACCAAGACAAGCGAGTTCCTCCATGACCTCGAAGAGATGTCGGTCGTAACAGGCATCGCCGCAGAAAGCCTCTATGCCTTGAGCTATGCCGCAGACCAAAACGGGGTCAGCATGCAGGGGCTTGTTAAATCCATGATCTTTATGCATAAAAATCTCTTTGCCATGCAAAAAGGCACCAAATCTGCCGTGGAGGCATTTGGCAGACTGGGATTATCGGCTAAAGATTTAGCCGGTAAAACTCCGGACGAACAGTTCCTAATCATTGCAGACCGCATTGCATCAATCAAAGACCCGACACAGCGTGCCGCACTGGCACTGAAGGTCTTTGGACGGTCAGGAGCCATGCTGCTTCCGCTACTAAGCCAGGGCAGCGGCGCCATTCGTGCCTATCAAGATGAATTGAAACGTCTGGGAGTAACTGTCTCCGGTGAAGATATTGGGGCCGCGGCGGGATTTTATAAGGAAGTCAAAAAGCTCTGGTGGATTATAAAAAACGGCTTGATTCAATCCATTGGTTCAGCACTGATTCCGATGCTAAAACAATGGGCCGAGAAAATGGTTGAATGCGTCGGCGCTGCCACACGCTGGATTAAAGAAAACCGGGGCGTGGTCAATACGGTCTTTTGGCTGGGTATCGCCCTGACTACAGCCGGGGGCGCCTTTTATGCCTTCGGAACAGCGATGATATGGGTCAGCAAGGTTGTCGGTCTGGTACACGCAGGATTTGCCGTGATACGTTCTGTCCTGCTGTGGCTGGTGTCTCCGATTGGGATGGTCATTGCCGCTGTCACTGCGGCCGTATCGGCATTTTTGTATTTTAGCGGTTATGGCAGCCAACTGATCACCTGGCTGGGTCAGTGCTTCCAGACCCTCAAAGACGATGCAATCAATGCCTTTAATGGCATATCCAAGGCCCTGGCCAAAGGTGACCTGGGGCTTGCCGCCAGGATTGCATGGCTGTTTGTGAAACTCGAATGGCTCAAGGCCAAGCAGTGGCTCCTTGAAATCTGGTATTCGGTCAAAGAAACGATGCTGGAAGTCTGGCTTGCCGCCGTGTACGGCATTGTGGATGCCTGGTTTACAGCGGTATATAGCATTCAAGCGGCATGGATTGAGACCGTCGCATTCCTTAAATCCGTCTGGATCGGTTTTCAATCATTTTGGGGCAACACCATCGATTGGGTTGCCAAAAAGATGATGGATGTGTGGATATGGTGGCAAAAGCTCATGGACCCCAACTTCGATGAGAAGTTTGCCAGGACTTATGCCAATGACCAGTTTGGCCGGGATAAAAGAAATCGCACTGAACAGACTAATAAAGACCTTCTGGCGGTTGACCAAGAGCGGGCAAAACGCCGCCGCGACTTGCGGTCCATGTATGATGACCAGATGAAGACCTCCGAACAGATGCAGCAGTACCAAATCCAGCGGGCTAACGACCTGGCCCGACAAAACATCAAAAGCGTCGGGGATGAACTGGCCAAAACCAAACGCCAGTTCGATGAATCGATTCAAAAGGCCAACGAACCCGCTCAGCCCAGGTCTAAAAAACCACCGGCCCCCAGTAGTAATTGGGGTCCCAGCGGTCTGGATAAGGCATCCACTACCGGAACCTTCAGTGCCTTTGGCCTCAATCAGATGGGCGTTGGCAGCGGCCTGATGCAGAAAATATCCGACTATACCCAGCGCACCGCAGAGGCCACCGAAGAAATCGCCGACCAGATGGCCGAAGGCGGCCTGGAGTTTGGGAACTAAGCAGGCACGGCCTGCTTTTATGCCGCGAGTTGTCACAGGGTTTCGATACCCGATAGAGCCGCGGCGAACCGGAAATTATAACTTGGAGAAACATATCGTATGGCCATTACCGTCGCAGAACGCTGGTCAGCCCGAAAGATAAGCCGAGGTACAAACAAATGTGCCTCAGTGGAATATGTCATTGCCGGAACGGATGATGATGGTGCCGCCGCTGACGCCCTTGATTCATTTATTACCAGCAACAGTCTTGAGTCCTGGGATGGCATACCCCTACAGACTAAAGAACTGGAACAAATTGCCGACCAGATATGGATTGCCACGGTCACCTATTCTTTTGATAGACAACAGGACCAGAACCTCAGCGAATATAGTTTTGACACCGGCGGCGGGACACAAAAGATTACCCAGACCCCATCGGGACTGGCGGTCACAGCTTACGGCATTAATCCGCCCAATTTCCAGGGGGCTATCAATGTTGATGATAATTCCGTCAACGGTGTGGATATTATTGTCCCAACGTATAATTTCAGCGAGACCCGCTATGTCTCAAGCAGCACCGTGACCGAAAGCTACAAACTGGCCTTATTTAACCTGACCGGCAAGGTCAACCATGCCACCTGGCATGGCTATGCCGCCGGCGAGGTCTTATTTATGGGGGTTTCCGGCGGTAAACACGGCAAGACCGGCGTCTATGAATTGTGTTTTAAGTTTGCCGCAAGCCCCAATAAAACCGGTATTACCATTGGCGGTATCTCCGGCATTGCCAAGAAGGGATGGGAGTATCTCTGGGTCCGCTATGAGAAAAATACCAGCAACGATTCATTAGTCCAGGTCCCCAAGGCCGTGTATGTGCATCAAGTGTACGAATCAGGCGACTTTGCCGATGTCTTGGGGTTTTAATCGTGGATGGAAGTAATACATTTAAAAAAGTGCGTGATGGCGAGAAGCTGCGGATTCC
>NZ_JBOGCL010000017.1:0-34552 GCF_050689095.1 Anaeroglomus insulsum | reverse complement strand
TGCGTGCCTCATCATTACCCTCAGGAGGTTATGAAATGGCTTCTAAAAACATGAGTCTTTCGTTTAATTATTCAAGAACCAATAGATTCCACAAGATACCTGCATCTTCGCCGGGCGGTCGGCAAGTCGCTGCGGAAAAGCCGTTCTCAATAGTCGTTGTTGCATTCGTTTTCAAACATACAAAATATCTCTATGAGACATTAAGTGATTTATTCAAAAGTCAATAGGATTGAATGGTTATGTTATTTAATAGTGTTGCCTTTTTCATATTTTTTGTTATCGTATATTCTATATACCTTTTATTATATAAAAAATATCATTGGCAGAATATCTTATTGTTTGTTGCCAGTTACATCTTTTATGGCTGGTGGGATGTTCGTTTTCTTTATTTGATTATTTTGGCAACAGTGATTGATTATCTGACATCCCTGTTGGTGGACAGGGGGAGGCTAACCGCCAAACAATTTATCAAGGCTTTTGCTTTTCTTCTTGCCGCGGCTTTTTTTTGTGTCACGGTTCAATGGGATGCGGTTTCGTGGTATCTGAATGGCTTGAAGCCTGTTATTGACATTGACTGGAATGCACTGTTGCCGCTATCGATTAAAAGCTGGTGGGTATTTAATCTGACATTAATAGTCTCGATTGTTCTTTCAATTGTTGGTCCACCAATCCTTCGCTCCAAGTGGGCGACGCGTCGTTTTTATATGTTTGTCTGCGTCTTTCTGAATCTTGCAATTTTGGGAGTATTTAAGTATTTTAATTTTTTTGCGGATAACCTTATAACTGTCTTTAATTATTTTGGATTCGAAATAGGACAGTGGACGTATCGGATTGTTCTGCCTGTTGGTATTTCGTTCTTTACTTTCCAGGCTCTGAGTCATACAGTTGATGTATATCGTGGACAGATAAAAGCCTCTGATTCTTTACTGGAACTTGCGGTTTATATCTCCTATTTTCCTCAACTCGTTGCTGGCCCAATTGAGCGGGGAGCTCATTTGTTGCCCCAGTTTCAAAGGCCGAGAATCATCCAGTGGGATGAATGCCGTGAGGGGCTGTGGCTCATTTTTTGGGGCCTATATAAAAAGGTCGTTGTTGCAGATAATATTGCACTTGTGGTGAATAGCGTGTTTGGTCCCTATGATAGTATGCAGTTGACGACTGTTCCGGAAGACGGCGTGCGATGTCTGCTTGCGATCTATGCTTTTGCGATTCAAATATATTGTGATTTTTCAGGTTATACCGATATTGCACGTGGTGTTGCCAAGTTAATGGGCTTTGATATTATGCTCAATTTCAATTTGCCGTATATTGCTGTAAATCCCTCCGATTTCTGGCGGAGGTGGCATATTAGCTTATCCAGCTGGTTGAGAGATTATTTATATATTCCACTGGGGGGGAGCCGAGGTGGGACATGGTGTACGTACAGGAATCTGATTTTAACCATGGTGCTTGGCGGTTTATGGCATGGTGCCGCCTGGACGTTTGTTTTGTGGGGAGCCTTTCATGGCCTTATACTGGTGTTATACCGTGTATTGGGTCTAAATGAACTAACGGAAAAGGCTCGATTCCCAATGAATATTATTTACATGGTTATCATGTTCCATTTAGTATGTTTTGGATGGCTTTTATTCCGCGCACAGAATATGACAACGGTAAGCCTGTTTTTGAAGTCTATTGGGACATCTTTTTCATGGTCGACTGAAGCTGCAGAATGTCTTAGAAAAATCGGGTTCTATGGATGGTTCTTGATGCTGTTCCAATTAGCTCAAGCAAAATACAAGTCATTAAATCCTTTGACGGATTCTCCATGGTTTTTACGGTTGAATATTTGGTTATTCGTGGTCATGTCTATTCTGGTCTTATCACCAAGAAAAGCCCAGGAATTTATCTATTTTGCATTCTAAATTATTGTGGGCAAAAAGATGTATACTAAATTCATAGTGGGTGTTGTATATTGTTTGATTGGTGCTGAGGTATTTTTGCGTCTCTTTGCTCCACAGCCGATGATCCCGCGTCATGTCTGTGCCACTTACTATGGAATCAGAGGCAATGCCCCTAATAAGACCTATTGGCATATTGGTGAAGAATATAAGGTTAAACTGCATACAAATTCCAAAGGAATTCGATCAGATCGAGAAATACCCTATGAAAAACCTCAAGCGATCAAACGGATAGTACTTTTGGGAGATTCGTTTGGGATGGGCTATGAAGTTGATTATAAGGATATGTTCAGCACACGTTTGGAGTACTACCTCAAGGACCAATATGGAATACATGCTGAAGTGGTCAATCTTTCAACCTCAGGACATGGAAATGCCGAAGAGTTGCTTGTATTGCAGAATGAAGGGCTGAAATATCATCCTGATTTAGTGTTGCTGGCATGGCATACTACAGATTATGATGACAACGTACGCTCGGCTCTATATGGCCTGAATGATAATCTTTTGTATCGTAAAAATGAAACCTATCTGCCGGCCGTAGAAATCAGAGAAAAGCTTGATAAAATACCTGGATACGCATTTCTCGAACAATATAGCAATTTATATTCTTTCTTTCGTGAAATAGCAGGGAGCAAGACAAAGGAGTGGCTTACAAACATTAAGAGAAAGCAGCAGATTAATATCAAATCAAATGATACTGAGAAACGAGCTGATATTTATGCTAAAGAATTGACCTTATTGCTTTTAAAGGAAATTAAAAAAACAAGTGAAGAAAACCATGCACAATTTTTATTACTGGATATTCCTGTCAGAAAGGATAGAGAGGTATTTTATTCAAATTTTCCTTTGCCTATTGATCAGGCTAAATTGATATTTAATATATACAGTCCCATAGACGGCTTTTTGCAATATAAAGGAGAAAAGATATATTGGGAGAAAGGCCACGGTCACTTTACGCCGTTAGGCTGCGATATTGTTGGCAAAGGTCTGGCACAGTATATTATTGAAAATCAATTACTGAAATGAATAAACTCATGGATGTGTCTATAATAGTTGTAAATTGGAACACACGAGACATTCTCAGAGATTGCCTAAAATCTGTATATATACAGACTTCAGGTCTTTCTTTTGAGGTTATTGTTATTGATAATGCCTCTTCAGATAATTCTGTACAAATGATCAAGTCAGAATTTCCTCAAGTGGTTTTGATTGAAAATGATGAAAATCGTGGCTTTGCCGCGGCCAATAACCAGGGGATGCAGATTGCCAGGGGGCGATATGTCTTATTGCTCAATAGTGATACGATTGTTTTGGATGGGGCGATTCAGAAAACCCTTGCTTTTGCAGAGCAGCATCCAGATGCAGCTGTGGTAGGATGCAAGGTGCTTAATCCAGATGGGTCTTTACAACCAACATGTTTTATGTATCCATCACTGTTGAATCTATTTTTATCGAGTACATATCTCTACAAAATATTTCCACGCAGTCGTTTCTTCGGCAGGGAACGGATGACCTGGTGGGATCGTGATGATGTTCGCGAGGTAGAGGTCGTAACCGGCTGTTTCATGCTGGTTAGAAGAAAGGCGATTGAGCAAGTAGGGATGATGGATGAATCGTTTTTTATGTACGCTGAGGAGACCGATTGGTGCTATCGATTTAAAAAAGCAGGGTGGAGGTTGCTATTTACCCCAAATGCCCAGATTATCCATCTGGGTGGTCAGAGTTCCAAAATTGTCAAAGTACAAATGAATATTGAACTTCGAAAATCTATATTGTACTTTATCCGAAAAAATCGAGGTTATTTGAGTTATCTCTTGGGCTGCATGTTGACATTATTGTTTTATATGGTTCGAATCCCCTTTTGGCTGGCGATGTTGCCGATTCCATCGCAGCGGCAAAAAGCTATTGGCATGACTAATGCCTATTTGGGTGGGAGCCGGACGATAATTAGTGGGAATATTAATGCAAAATAGATATCTCATTATTACGCCGGCTTTTAATGAGGGGAAGTATATCGAGAATACCATTAAAAGCGTTCTGTCTCAAACATGCAAGCCGATTGTTTGGATTATTGTGGATGATGGATCAATGGATAATACAGCCAATATTGTTCAGTTATATGCCAAAGAATATGATTGGATAAAATATGTATTCCGCTCCAAAATAGCTGGCCAGAGTTACTATGCCAGTAATGTCTATGCCATTCAGGAAGGCTTAAAACACGCCTCTCATATCGATTATGATTTCATTGCCATTTTGGATGCTGACATTACATTGGTTCCCGAATATTATGAAGTTATATTAGCAAAGTTCCAAAAATATCGAGAATTAGGGATAGCAACTGGCACCTATCTGGAAAAAGAAGGTGATAGCTGGGTTGAAGCCCGTATTGATCGTCGCTCAACTCCAAAAGCTATTCAGGTGTTTCGACGCAAATGTTATGAGCAATGTGGCGGATACATTCCCTTTAAAAATGGAGGAGAGGACTCTGGTATGGAAATTATTGCCAGGATGAATGGCTGGCAAACATGGTCTTTTCCTGAAATTAAAGTCTTTCACAATCGTCCTGTTGGCACAGGCGATGGCCGCTCATTATTAAAGGCGCGATTTCGTCTTGGTTTGACAGATTATTGCCTGGGAACTCACCCTTTATTTATGCTGGTCAAAGCATGTAAAAGATGTATATGGGAAAAACCATATATTATTTCGGGATTGATGCGTCTATCGGGATATTTGTACGGCTTTTTAAAACAGGAACACAGGCAGCTCCCTGTAGAGGCCCAGCTGTATTTAAGAAAAGAGCAACTTAGACGACTGATTAGCTTTTGTATGAACAAGACATTTTGGAAGCCCTATTAACTTATGGATTATATATGTGCGGAATTGCAGGCTATATAAACTATATCTCTAAAAAAACGGATTCCCGGGTTGTTCGAAGAATGATCGATTGTCTTCAACATCGTGGGCCAGATGGAGATGGTATTTATGAATCGGATTATGTATGTCTCGGCCATAAGCGGCTGAGTATCATTGATGTTGAGGGAAGTAAGCAGCCTTTGTCGAATGAAGACGGTTCCATCTGGGTTACATTTAATGGTGAGATATATAACTATCAGGATTTACGAAGTGAACTTTTGTCCAAAGGGCATGTTTTAAAGACACATGGAGATACGGAAACATTGGTTCATCTTTATGAAGAATATGGCAATAATATGGTGAATCGTCTTATTGGAATGTTCGCTTTTGCCATTTGGGATTCCAGGAAACAGGAATTATTTCTGGCCCGAGACAGGCTGGGAATCAAACCATTGTATTATGTACCGAGGAAGGATTCCTTTTATTTTGCTTCTGAACCTAAAGCGTTTTTCCAAGTTCCGGGTATTCAACCGTTAGTCAATCAAAAAGTATTATCTCAGTATTTAACATATCGGTCAGTGGGAGCCCCTGATACACTGTTCAAAGGCATCTATAAACTTCGTCCTGGATATAGTCTAGTTGTTAATCATTCTGGCTGGAAAGTTGAACAGTACTGGGACATACCCTTGATTTCTAAAGAAAAGAAAAAATCAATATGTATTACCAGTTTGAATGATATTTACCAACAGGTCGAGCAGAGACTGATCACATCAATAAAGCGGAGACTGATAAGTGATGTGCCGTTGGGGGCATTTTTGAGTGGGGGGGTAGATTCCAGTCTTATCGTGGCGATAATGAGTAAGATCACTAATATTCCAGTTAAGACCTATTCTGTTGGGTTTGAAAACTTTGTATCCTCTGAGTTGCCTTATGCAAAAATAGTTGCTCAAAAATATCAAACCGATCATCATGAATTAGTATTGCAGGAAACGGTTTTCAGTGACTACCTCCGGCATCTGACGTGGATTCGTGATGCCCCCCTGAGTGAACCGGCAGATATTCCCTTATATCTACTGTCTAAGATGGCTTGTCAGGATGTTAAAGTTTTACTTTCGGGTGAAGGCAGTGATGAAATATTTGGAGGTTATCCCAAATATGCTTACGATCATTTCGCGAATTGGCTAAAGTATATTCCAGGCTCTTGCATAGACGCAGTTGGGGCAGCTCTCCCCGAAAAGTTCCGTAGGGCTGAAACGGCACTCCGAAGTCTTCGTATTCAAACCAGAGAAGACCGTTGGGCACAATGGTTTTCCCCATTTACCCCTGAACAGAAAAAGCAACTACTAAGGGTAGATGGTGCTCTTGACAATCCAACTCGGGAATATGTCGACAAATCAAATGAATGTGAAAACATAGATGCCATGTTATATACCGATTGCAAGTTATGGTTGCCAGAAAATCTTTTGGATCGCGGTGACAGAATGACCATGGGGGCATCGGTGGAAGGCCGTGTTCCTTTTCTGGACCATGAGTTAGTTGAATATGTCTTTAGTATTCCAGGTAGATACAAAGTCAATGGCATGAAGCGAAAATGGCTAATTAAAAAAATAGCCGAAAAATACCTTCCTCCTCAAATTATATATCGAAAAAAAGTTGGATTTGCAGTGCCGTTAGATCAGTGGTTCAGAGGTCGCTTAAAAGAGTTGTGTTATGATACAATATGTAATAATCACTCTCTTCCTGAAGCCATCTTTTCAAAGACTTTCGTGAGACAACTATTGGATGATCATTGCCGTATGAAAAAAAATTATTTCCTGCCGATTTGGACTTTATTGGGCTTGGCCTTATGGTGGGATATTTTTATACAAAAAGATAAAAATGTCATCGATTAACACAAAACAGTATAAAATTGGTCTTGTGGCTTCAGCCGGTGGTCATTTGAGTCAGTTACTATCCCTTTGTGCTCTTTGGCAAGAACATGAGACATTTTACGTCTCGACTGGCCAAATGGTCAAACAAAAGCTTGAGCTGTATGGTAAAACTTATATCGTGGGCGAATGCAATCGCGAACATCCCATTCAGACTTTGGCGGTTCTGTTTAAGTGCCTGAGAATTATTTTAAAAGAAAGACCTGATGTCATCTTGAGTACCGGTGCAGCCCCTGGTTTTTTAATGTGCTTTTGGGGCAAGCTATTCGGGGCTAAAGTGATCTGGTTGGATAGTATCGCAAACGCCAACAAGCTTTCCATGAGCGGTCGAATGATTCGCCCCTTTGCGGATTTAATCCTCAGTCAATGGCCGAATGTTGCCGCTAAATACCCCAATGTAGAGTATGCAGGCGAAGTACTATGAGCCTTGTCTGTTACTTATTATTGATTGCCAGTGTTATCGTAGTTCTATATATCCAATTACCCTGGATAATTGGGCGGATATTGCGATTTCAACAACGGGCAAAGGCTGTACACAGTAAATGTATCTATTTAACTTTTGATGATGGACCGGGAAGTCGACTGACGCCTAAGATTTTAAAAATATTAGAAGAGAATAGTATAAAAGCCACCTTTTTCCTTTTAGGCAGAAATATTGTTGAAAGAGAGAGTCTCGTTAAGACTATTGTTAATCATGGACATTTGATTGCCTCCCATAGTCATTCTCATTACCATGCATGGAAGGACCTGCCTTGGAAAGCAGTGAGTGATATTAAACAAGGTTGGAAAATTATTAATAATGTGATATCAACAGAAAATAAGAAATTTCCTTATCGTCCGCCTTATGGCAAAATGAATTTATTATCTCTTTTATATTTATTATGGCATCGAACCCCAATAATATTTTGGACGGTTGATTCTTTGGATACTAGGGTAAATAATAAACGAAACGTTGATTATGCCGCACAGAAAATCAAGCAGGAAAAGGGGGGTATTGTCTTGTTTCATGATTTTGACAGAACGAACAATCAGACGGATGAATATGTGCTTGAGTCCCTCAACTGCATAATCAAAACGGCAAAAGAGATGGGACTGAATTTTTCCGTTATAGATAATTTATGAGGTCACAAGGAGCATGATATTTCTCCCTGTAGGGACACAATTTGGTTTTGATCGTCTTGTCAGGGCGGTCGATGAAGCAATTTTAAAGAAGATTATCGAGGATGAAGTCTTTGCTCAGATCGGTCCCGGCGATTATAAACCTGTAGCGATGAAGTATGTCGTCAATCTGGGTAAAGAAGAATTTGACCGCGTCTTTCAATCTTGCAATGCGATCATCAGTCATGCTGGAATGGGTAATATTGCCCTTGCGATCAAGGCTCAGAAGCCCCTGTTAGTGCTTCCTCGTCTTAGAAAATACGGTGAAGTGGTCAATAATCACCAAGTTGACACGGCTAAGAAATTTGAAGAAATGGGACATATTCTTGCTGCATACGATGAGAATGAACTGATTGAGAAAATCAAACTCCTGAAGACCTTTGTCCCCAAACCTCGAATCCCCAATCGACAGGGGGTAATTGATCGAATTGCTGCATTCCTGAATTCGCTTGAAAACAAACAATAGGCCGAGCTTTGCTTGCCGGTGCTTTAGCGAAGCTGATGTAATGGTATGGGTATTTATTATGAGAAAAGTGTTGTGTTCAAAGGAAAAGCCAAACACAAATATGAAACCAAATACTGGCAGATAACCGTCTTTTTTTTGTTTATATAAAAGAGGAAATAGATTTAGAATAGCTGTATTCTGTGCCGATTATCAAAAAAGTCGTTTCAAAAACTAACCCAAGGTTGAAATAGGTAATTTGTTCGTATGCGACATATTGAATCGAAATCAACAAGTATGAAATGCCTGATGCAGGCTACATACATATTTGCTTGATAGACGAGTCGAATTCTCTATTTCTGTGCAAAATGGTGCCAATCTGTCATTAAGTTATAGAGGATATGGCCGTGAATGCTCTTGACCTGCTCCCCATAATTAGTGTCCAGGTGCCTGATATTCAGATATAGTGGGTATAATTCATAGATTGTTTGGGGCAATCTCAAGTAGCGAAATGACAATAAATGAGTGCAGAAAGACCCTTTTGCCTGCATCTGAGGAATCATGATGAAAAGACTGATGTTCTGCGTGGTTTGGGTGTTGTTTTTCGGCATAATTTCCCATGCCGACATTCTTGGCATCGAAGAATTTAATTACAGTGATGGTAATATTGCCGGCCAGGCGGGGGGCCAGTATTGGGATTGGAACAATACCTCCGGCCTCCATACTGAGACGGCTTCCAACTGGAATGCGGTCTTTGGCACTCCCATGGTTCAGAATAAAGCCTTGTTTATCAATTCCAGTGGGGCACGCCGTGAATACAATGGCCCGACGGAAGGGTCAGAGGAGGGCACCGATGAGCGGCTGGGGGCATTTCGTGGGGCGGGCACGGTGTATTACGGGGTCACGGTGACTGAGCTGACCGAAAATCCCTGGTGCGGTTTCAGCAGTTATGACTTCGGCTCCGAGCGTATCTTTTTTGGTCGGCCCAGCGGTTCGCAATTTTTCGGTATCGAAATCTCCGGATCGGGCAGGGCGTTAAGTACCATCCCGGTGATTGTGGGGCAGACTTATCGGCTGGTGTCGGCAGTGGATTTTGATGGCGATCAGCTTCGTTTGTGGGTTAATCCGGATAGCAGTGATTATGACCATGGTTCCGCCGATAATTCTGCCGATGTAACCCTCGCTTATACCGGCAGCAACTGGAGCACATCGGTCCGTTTGGCAGGGGGATCGCAAAGCTTGTGGGATGATCTGGTTGTTTCCAATTCCTTTACGGATATTGCAGGTCCCGCAATCACCCAGGCATATCCAGCCAACGGGGCCGTTGAGGTGGCCGTTGATACGGAGTTAACGTGGCACTTGAGCGGGTCGCTGTCAGAGGTGACTTATACCATTTATTTGGGTCAACAGCAATCTGCTGTGGCTGCTGGTGACAGCTCCGTCCTGGCTGCAAGTCAGTCTGCTCAGACCTTTTCTCCCGGCCTTTTGAAAAAAGGGGCTGTTTATTACTGGCGTGTGGATGTGGTTGCCGACGGACAGACATATCCCGGTCGTGTGATGCATTTTACAACGGCGCTGCCCTCATTTGATTGTCTGATGTTAGATTCTGATTTCAACGCCGACTGTACAACAGATATCGCCGATTTGCTGATTGTTGCACAGCAATGGTTAGGGACCTGTACGATACCATTCTGTGCGGATGTGGATCAGACCGGAGGGATTGACTTGTCCGATTTCGCACGGCTTGCCCAGGAATGGCAAAAGGATGGTCCTGGGGTCGTTATCAACGAATTTCTGGCAAGCAATAATAAAGGCCTGACTGATGAAGATGGAGCCGCATCGGACTGGATCGAGATCAAAAATCTTTCGAATGCGGCGGTGAATCTGAAAGGCTGGTCGCTGACCGATGATCCGGCTAACCCCGGCAAATGGAAATTCCCTGATATTACTATAGATGCCCATGGTTTTCTGCTGGTATTTGCCTCGGACAAATACCGTGCCAATCCGGCTGGTCCACTGCATGCCAACTTCCAGCTGAGCAAGGGTGGCGAATACCTGGCTTTGGTTCGGCCCGACGGCAGTATTTCCCATGCGTTTACGCCGTATTTTCCACCGCAGTATCAGGATGTGTCGTATGGATTGACGGTGTTTGGGGATTCCCATCGATTTGAATACGGTTATTTCAGTAGCCCCACACCGCTGCAGAATAACGCCAGCGGTTTCGTTGGTGTTGTTGAGGATGAGGTGAAATTTTCCATTGGCGGCGGGGTATTCACCGAAGCACGGATATTGACGCTTTCAGTCGATAATCCCAATGCCGTAATTTACTATACCACCAATAATTCCGAGCCTACTGAGCAGTCAATCCGCTATACGAGCCCCATTTCCATTACGACTACAACCGTCGTACGGGCCAGAGCTGTCGAGCCGGGCAAAGTTGCCGGGCCTGTTACCGGCCAGTATTATGTCTTCCTGGCACCCTCCGTACAGGGATTTAATTCGAATTTGCCGCTGCTGGTGATTGATAACTTCGGCGGGGGGGCTTTGGGGGATGACAATCCTGCGACGGCTCATCTATTTAAGCCATCGGTGGTAGGGGTGTTTGCGGTTCAGGCGGATGGACGCAGCCGTTTGAACAATCCTCCTGAGATTCTGAGCCGGGCCGGGGCTAAGGTGCGGGGTATCAGCTCCTCTTCATTTCCCAAAAAAGGATATGCGGTTGAATTCTGGGATGAAATGGATGAGGACAAATCGCTGGCCGTTCTGGGTATGCCTGCCGATTCCGACTGGGTTTTGTACGCACCATATTATTATGACCGGGCGATGATTCGTAATTCACTGATTTATGAGTTAAGCAATCAGGTCGGCCGGTACGCCCCGCGGACACGCTTTGTCGAAGTCTTCCTGAATACCAACGGCGGGGCTCTGGAGGCCGGCGATTATATTGGGGTCTATGCACTGATTGAGAAGATCAAACGCGGCAAAGACCGTGTGGCAGTCGAAAAACTTGATGCTTCGGATAATTGTTTGCCGGAGGTGGCCGGCGGCTATATCTTCAAAAATGACTGGCTCGAATCCGGAGAGATGGGCTGGTACACGACGCGAGGCAAGCCCTCTTCGCAGGGGGGGATGGGCAGCGCCCTGTCGCTGGTCTATCCGGAACAGGAACATATTACCGATGCGCAGTTGACTTATCTCAAGGATGCCTTCCAGGCCTTTGAAGATGCTCTTTATTCCCCATCGGGCCAGCATTACAGCAATTATATCGATGTGGATAGCTGGGTTGACCATAACCTGCTGAATATGTTTGCCAAGAATGTGGACGCCCTGCGTCTGAGCGCCTACTTCCACAAATCCCGCCAGGGGAAAATTCAGGCCGGCCCGATATGGGACTTTGACCGGTCGATGGATTCTTATGATAGCCGGGATGACAGTTATAATACCTGGAAAGGAACTGGGGACGGCACAGATTACTTCCATTATGAGTGGTGGGATAAGCTGTTTGACGACCCCGACTTCCGCCAGCGGTATGCCCAGCGATGGTATGCCATGCGGGCAGGGGCACTGAGTACCAGCAATATCCATGCGGTGATTGATGCGATGGCTGCACAGCTTAGCGAAGCTCAGGTTCGCAACTACGCTCGCTGGCCGGAAGTGGCCCCTGCATCAAGCTGGGCCTATGAAATCCAGCATCTTAAGAATTGGCTGGCTCAGCGGGCCGCATGGATTGATACCCAGATGGCGATTGAATTTGCCCCGCCTTCGCCGACTGCGAAGTAAGAACTTGACCCGGATTTAGGAGATATCAAACAGAATGCCCCATTGGCGACCTGTAAAGTCTTGTAAAAATAAAATGAGATTTGAAATTCCGGGGCTAAAAAGCCGAAAAATTTACTTGCATCCGGACTTAGATAAAAATAAAATTAAAGGCTCTCAGTCAGATTGAAGATAAGTTTAGTATTGTTTACGCGATAGCAAAGGGAAGGTCGAACATAATATGATTAAAGTGAAGTCCCGTACTGGTGAATCCGTTCAGCAGATGATCAAGCGGTTCAAAAAGATGTGCGAAAAAGAAGGTCTGATTCGTGACATCAAGCGGAATGGCTACTATGAAAAGCCCTCCGAAAAAGGCCGTCGGAAACGGAAGAAATCAGAGCGGATGGCACGGATTTTCAGTTCGAATCCCGCGTAAACAGTATCAATTTCAAGACTCCGGCCGGACAGAAGGCGTGGAAGACCACCCTCCTGTCCGGATTTTTTATGCGCACAGCAAAAGAGACTCAGGCCGATGCGGGATACCAGGGCAAAATGTCTGTTTGTGAATCCGCCGATTTATGACTTTGCGGCGTATGATTTCTGGCTGCGTCCACTGGGACTGGTGACAGTGGCGGGAATGCTGCGGGGACGGGCAAAGTTGTCAATATACGACTTTTTGGATCGACGGCATCCGCTGGCGCGTGGCAAAGGGCTGCAGGATGATGCCTGGGGCCGGGGCAAGTTTCTGGAGCAGCGCGTGGCCAAGCCGGATGTATTCAAGCCGATCCGGCGGTATTACCGGCGGTTTGGATTGCCGCAGGAGGATTTTGAGCAGTATTTGCAGGTCCAGGGGCCGTTTGACTTTATTTTTGTGCAAACGGTAATGACCTACTGGTATCTGGGTGTTAAGGAAGTCATTGAGACCCTCAGACGCTGCTGTCCGGGCGGGCGAATTGTGCTGGGCGGCTTTTATGCGACGGCCTGCCGGAAGCATGCACTGGGGTTGGAAGCCGACTGGGTGGTGTCGGGCCAGGATTTAGGGCCGATGTGGGACTGGTTAGGCCTTGGCCGGCCGGAGGGGGATACGTCGGCGGCGTGGGAATTATATCCTGAGCCGGTAACAGCGGCGATTACATTGACCCGAGGTTGCCCGTATCGATGTTCTTACTGTTATGTGCCAGTGGCTGGCGGCGGATTTCGGACCCGCGGACTCAATGAGACAATCGCGGATTTTGAGTCGGCCAGAAGAGCAGGAGTGCGGCATCTGGCGTTTTATGATGATGCACTGCTGTATCGTCCAGAGGAGGTATTATATCCGTTTCTGGATTATGTTCGGCGAGTCGGAGGCGTCATGCTGCATTCCCCTAATGCGATGCATGCCCGACTGATGACTCCGGAAACCGCTCGACGGCTGGTTGCGGCGGGGATGAAGTCGTTTTACCTGGGCTACGAGAGCGTCAATGTCGAGTTTCAGCGCCAAACCGGTGCAAAGGTGGCCGGTGAAGATTTGGCGGGTGCCGTCGAGGCGCTCCGGTCGGCGGATGTGCCTCTGGATGCAATTACGGCCTACGAAATCCTGGGCCATCCGCTGGCGGATGTGCAGGGGATTGAGGAGTCGATGCGGTTTGCCAGTTCACTGGGAATCCGGGTGATGCTGAGCGATTTTTCTCCGATCCCAGATACCCCCGATGGCCAGTTGTGCGGGGGGGTTGTGGATTTGGACGAACCATTGTATCATAACAAGACGGCGTTTCCGATCCTGCTATTGGGGGCGGAAAAAGTCGATTATTATAAGAATCTGTGTGCGGCCTTGAACCGTCACAATAAACATTCAGCTTAAAACTGAAAGGACCAAGATGAGTAATCCGAAAGTAAAAATGCAGACAACGCTGGGGGATATTGCCCTGGAACTGGACGCCCAGGCAGCCCCGATCAGTGTGAAAAATTTTCTGGAATATGTCAACGACGGCTATTACGACGGAACGATTTTTCACCGTGTCATCAAAGGCTTTATGATTCAGGGCGGCGGCCTGACGCCCAAGATGCACCCCAAGCCGGCCAATGACCCGATTATTAACGAAGCCTCCAATGGCCTTAAGAATAAGCGAGGCACCATTGCCATGGCACGGACTGCCAATCCGGACAGCGCCACCAGTCAGTTTTTTATCAATCATGCGGATAATGATTTTCTGGATTATACCGGCCCGACTCCGGACCGGATTGGCTATGCGGTCTTTGGCAAGGTTACCGAGGGGATGGATGTGGTCGATAAGATTGCCGCAGTCAGGACCTGCTCGAAGGGCTATTATGATGATGTGCCGACGACGACTATTGAGATTATCTCGGTTAAGCAGATTGCTTAGCAAACAAAATACTGTCCGGCAGCGTAGCTGGGCATAAAGATAGAAAATTCTGTAAAATGGACGATTTGATTTGTGGAGTGTGTTAGAATGCTTGATCTTGTGCCGATTTCAAAGACAGGATACAATAAACTCAAGGAAGAACTCGCACAGCTCGAAAAAGAGGCTGCCGAAGTCCGCATTCGTGTCAGTGAGGCCCGTGAACAGGGCGACCTGAAAGAAAACGGGGAATATATTTATGGCCGTCAGCAGCTCGGTTTTCTGGAAGGGCGGATGGGACAAATCCGGGCGCAGTTGAACCGCTCCGAAATTGTGGATTGCACAAAGGTCCCGTGCGACCGGGCGGTGTTTGGGACGGTTGTGACTCTGCTGAATCTCAGTACGCAGCAGAAGATGACTTTTCAATTGTTAGGCCCCCACGATGCGGATATCGATAACGGCAGTATTTCGATTCTTTCTCCTGTAGGCGATGCGATTCATGGGCTTGCAGTCAATGAAAGAGCGGTGGTCAAGAATCCCAGCGGTGAACATCATTATGAGGTGATTGCGATTGAACCCTCGCCGGTGGAATAATGTACCCAACGGGTATGATTTTTTGCGACGGCCACAGGCCGTTTAATGCCGTTCAAAATGAAAGATTTGCCTGCCGTGAGGCTGAATTGATTTCAGGGCAAACCTCTGCTTGCCCAAATTGAACTGTACCAAATGCGTATCGTTATGAGGAAAAGTGATAACTAAGCTTTAGGCGATCAGAGTGTTAAGACGGCAGCAAAAAAAACGGCCTGGGCGAGGCTGACTCGCGACAGGCCGTATGTTTTTCGGTAGGGAGGCAAGCGCATTTACGCATCAATAGGTTGTGGGCCGCTCTCCCTGTTGCCCGCTGTGCCGTTTGTGAACGGTCCTAGGTATCGTTCGGTTAGGCATTAATCGCCATCTATTGCACCGGCAACATTTAAAATATAGTGTATAATTGGGCGGTTGTCAAAAAAGGCCGTTAAAGAATCTGGCTGGCATATCGTAAGTCCTTTTATAATAATTAGATATAATTTAATCAAAGGAAAATATTATTTAGGCACTGTTGAGACATCCTGCCCCGCCTGCCAAAACCGGCCGGTCAGTGAAAACGAGTTTGACAGACCCAAAGGAGGCCGTTACAATGCGGTCGGAAAATGGACATAAACTTTAGCGAACGAAAGGATGCTCTATGGCGGGCAATGTAATTGAGCTGACCGATGATACCTTTGATGCGACGATTAATGGCGACATGCCGGTGCTGGTGGACTTCTGGGCGCCGTGGTGCGGGCCGTGCAAGATGCTGGGGCCGGTGATTGAGCAGATTGCCAATGAATACGCAGGCAAGGCGGTGATATGCAAGATGAACACCGATGACCAGCGGCAGGCGGCGATTCAGTTTGGTATCAGTGCTATCCCGACAATTATTCTGTTCAAGGACGGCCAGATGGTCAAGAAATGGGTCGGGCTGACGCAGAAGTCGGTATTGACTGCAGCGATTGACGAAGTGTTGTAATCTCTCGAAACAGAACGGGCCGGACAATCATGCCCGGCCCTGGATTGTATTCTGTGCAAAGTGATGCTAAGGCAGGCATTAGTCCTGCCTTTTTCTTGCCTCGCGTTTACGATCTGCTTCTTTGAGCAGACGTTTTCTCATGCGAATGGTTTTGGGGGTGATTTCCACCAGCTCATCTTCCTGGATATATTCAAGAGCCTGCTCCAGACTCAGACGACGAGGCGGTTTGACGCGGGCATTATCATCTTTGCCGGCTGCACGCATGTTGGTCAACTGTTTGGTTTTGACGGCATTGACCGGGATATCATTATCTTTGCAGTGTTCGCCGACAATCTGGCCTTCATAGACCTGGTCCCCCGGCTCAACAAAAAACGTTCCTCGGTCAAACAGGGCGTCCAGGGCGTAGGCGGTTACGATGCCGGTTTCGGTTGCAATCATGACGCCGGCCTGCCGCTGGGGAATAGAGCCTCGCATCGGCTCGTATCTTTCAAAGTTATGATGCAGAATTGCACGTCCCTGGGTTGCCGTCAGCAGTCGGGCATGCAGGCCGAACAATCCCCGCGAAGGAATATTGAATTCCATATGGATGTAATTGTCAGCACCGCTCTTGGAATCAATGCTGATCAGTTCGCTGCGCCGGTCTCCCAGCAGGCACATCACAGCACTCTGGCAATCCATGGGGCAATCGATGACCAGCCGTTCAATGGGCTCATGACGCAGACCGTCGATATTGCGGATAATCACTTGCGGTTTGCCGACGGTTAATTCGTAGCCTTCGCGGCGCATCGTTTCCAACAGAATTCCCAGGTGCAGCAGTCCGCGGCCTGAAACCAGGAATTCGTCAGCACTGGTTCCGGGTTCGACACGCAGAGCAACATTGGTTTTCAGTTCCTTATCGAGACGTTCTTTGACCTGACGACTGGTAACATATTTGCCATCCCGTCCGGCAAAAGGTCCGTCATTGACGCGAAAGGTCATATTCATTGTCGGCTCATCCACGGCGATAATCGGCAGGGCCATGGGTTTATCGGGGCAGGCAATCGTGTTGCCGATGTCGATGGGATCCAGACCTGCAATCGCACAAATATCTCCGGCTTCACAGTGGTCAGTCTGTTTTTTTCCCAGACCGTCAAATTCATAAAGCTGGATGATCTTCTGCTGGGTATGGGTTCCTGTATTGTCGATTACGGTAATCGTATCGGCCTGGTGAACAGTACCGGCAAAAATACGTCCGATTGCTATGCGACCGACGTAATCGGAATAATCCAGGGTGGTTACCAGCATCTGAAGCGGAGCATTCGGGTCGGCCTTCGGGGCAGGGATTTTATTGATGATGGCATCAAAAATCGGCTGCATATTGGAGTTGGGTTTTGCCAGATCCAGGGTGGCCCATCCCTGCTTTCCAGAGGAAAATATGACCGGAAAGTCCAGAGCGTCGTCATTGGCATTGAGTGAGACAAACAGGTCGAACACTTCATTGACCGCATCATTGGGACGCGCATCGGGCCGGTCGGCCTTATTAATCACCACAATGGGTTTGAGTCCATGGGACAATGCTTTGGATAAGACAAATCGTGTCTGAGGCATTGGACCGTCAAAGGCATCGACCAGCAACAGGACGCCATCGGCCATCTTGAGAACGCGTTCGACTTCGCCGCCGAAATCCGCGTGACCGGGGGTGTCGATGAGGTTGATTTTATATTCTTCCCCATCCGGATCGGTATAATTGATTGCGCAATTCTTGGAAAGGATCGTAATACCCCGTTCTCGTTCAAGGGGATTCGAGTCCATAATCAGGCCATGCTGCCCTCCGGCCAGCTTATCCAGTTCGGCGTCACGGAACATCCCGGACTGATATAAAAGCTGATCCACCAGCGTGGTTTTGCCATGGTCAACGTGTGCAATAATCGCCACGTTACGAATGTGCTGCTGTACTGACATATGTTTTCCCAAACATTATATAACTTCTTTACTTGCAAAAAATAAAGGCCGAAAAGCATAATCACTTTGCGGCCTTATTGTCAATTGAAATCCGGCGATTTTAATACATTGAGCGCGGGGATTTACTGTTGTATGTAAAGATAGGGCCAGATTATATCTGAAATCTGATCCAAACGCAACAGTATTTTCATCTGAATTTTAGCAAGTACAAGCTGAAGCGAGACTTACAGAAATTGTTTTGCCTTTCTCCTGGAAGACAAGCTTGTTTTCACGAGCAAGCCATCCTACAGCCATGGAGGCTATCTGTGAATTCAGGTTTACTTTCTTTGCCAACGTGGATAAACTGACCGGTTCCTGGCTTTGGGCCAAGTATTGCCATATAACACCCGCAGCCTGTCCAATTTTTTCCTGCATGATTTGTTCTCCCTAAAAAACAACAACAGATTCCATTCATTACTCATTACAATCATTATATCCGGAATAATCGGCTGTGACAAGGTTAGAATTTACTTAATTTTGGAGGGTGAAAACGCCTTCATTTCGATGGCTTTTTGCTGGATTGTTGGAGAATCCGGACGTATGATGGGAGTGATAAACATAAGATCCGATTCAGGGAAGGGAAAACGCGATGGAAAATGAACGAAAAGTGGCTTATTTCTCGATGGAAATCGGAATTGAAGAAGGTATGCCGACGTATAGTGGGGGGCTTGGGATTTTGGCGGGGGATACCATTATGTCAGCAGCGGATATGAAGATCCCGATGGTCGCGGTTACGCTGCTGCATCGCAAAGGGTATTTTTTCCAAAAGCTTGGGCCAGATGGCTGGCAGACAGAAGAGCCGTGCGAATGGGTGGTGGAGTATTACGCCAAAGAACAGCCCAGCCGGGTGGAGGTAACCATCGCAGGACGGACGGTGCATATCCGGGCGTGGAAGTATCAGGTTCACGGTATTTCCGGATACACAGTTCCCATTTATTTTCTGGATACAGACCTGAACGAAAATACCCCAGAGGACCGTGCCTTAACGGATTATTTGTATGGACGGGGTGGAGATCCAGGGTACCGTCTGAGCCAGGAGATAGTGCTGGGGATTGGTGGGGTTCGCATGCTGCGTGCTTTAGGCTATACCGAGATAGAGCGGTTTCATATGAATGAAGGACACGCCAGCCTTTTAACGCTTGAACTGCTGGATGAACAGCTTCGTGCGGCCAAGCGGTCGGAACTGACCCAAGATGATATTATTGCGGTGCGTGAAAAATGCGTCTTTACCACCCATACGCCAGTGGCGGCAGGGCATGATAAATTCCCATTGGACCTGGTCCATAAAATTCTGGGCCCCCATCAGGTTATGCAGAATCCGGATATCTTTTGTTGTGATGACAAGCTCAATATGACCTATCTGGCACTGAATTTGAGCCATTACGTCAATGGTGTAGCCAAAAAGCACGGCGAGGTCTCACAGCATATGTTTGCGTCTTATGTGATCGATTCCATTACCAACGGGGTTCATGCCGCCAGATGGGTTTGTCCGCAATTGGCGGATTTGTATGATCGGCATATTCCGGGTTGGCGTGAGGATAATTTCAGCCTGCGCTATGCGGTCAGCATTCCCCAGGAACAATTTGCCGAAGCCAAGGCCCTGGCCAAGCGGGAGCTGATCGAATATGTCAATCGACAGACCAACGCCGGAATGGATGGGGATGTACTGACGCTGGGGTTTGCACGTCGGGCGACCAGTTATAAACGGGCGGATTTGGTTTTTACGGATCCCAAACAACTGGTTCGGATCTCCAGAGATGTGGGCAAGATTCAGATTATCTATGGCGGCAAAGCCCATCCTAATGATATAGAGGGCAAAGAACTGATTAAACGCATTGTTGCGGCGGCGGGCCAATTGAAAAATGATCTGAAAATTGTCTATTTACCTAATTATGATATGGCTTTGGCGAAATTGCTGGTTGCAGGGGTCGATGTTTGGCTGAATACCCCGCAGCCGCCGATGGAAGCATCTGGAACCAGCGGGATGAAGGCGGCCCTGAATGGAGTGCCGTCTTTGAGCATTTTGGATGGATGGTGGATTGAAGGGTGTATTGAGGGAATGACGGGCTGGGCGATTGGAGAAAATTACCGTCGCCGCGACGACCAGGGGGGCAACTGGAGCTCAGATGCGGCCTCCTTGTATGACAAACTGGCGAAGGTGGCGGACTTATATTACCACAATAAGCATCATTTTTATCGTATTATGACCATATCGGTCGCAATGAATGGATCATTCTTTAATACCCAGCGGATGATGCAGCAGTATGTCTTAAAGGCTTATTTCAGATAACAGATAAATTGATATATAATATATCTGTGTATATTATCTTGATCTGCGTATTGTCTCTTGACATTTAGGACAAAACTCCTATATTGTTATAATTTATGTAGATATGCTCACTTAAGGTGCGCCTTGGAATTGACGCAAACTGAGCAATTTCAGATATTTATTGGAAAGGTCCATGGCAAAAGTTAAACTCCCGAACGGGGCAGTGCTGGAAGCCCCCGACGGCACGAACGCGTATCAATTCGCCGAGATGATTGGCTCGGGTTTAGCCCGTGCGGCTCTGGCGGCTCGTATTAATGATAAAATGGTAGATTTATCTACCCCGATTTATGGCGAAGTGAGCTTGCAAATCATCACTAATAAGGATGCCGAAGGAATAGAGATCCTGCGCCACAGCTGTGCGCATATCATGGCCGAGGCGATATGCAGTCTGTGGCCGAAGACTCGCTTGGTCTATGGGCCAACGGTGGCCGATGGTTTTTATTATGATGTGGATTTAGATACGCCTATCCGGCCAGAAGATTTTCCGAAAATCGAATCCAAAATGGCTGAGATCATCAAGGCCGATCGGCCATTTGAACGGATTGAGATGAGTCGCGCGGAAGCCCGCCAGAAAATGGCAGGAGATGTGTATAAACTGGACAATATCGACCGAGCCAGCGGAGATGTCATCAGCTTTTACCGACAGGGCGACGGATTTATGGATTTGTGCCGCGGGCCCCACATTCCGCGGACAGGCGTGATTGATCCCAAGGCGATTAAAATTATGTCCGTTGCCGGGGCATATTGGCATGGGGATGCAAGCCAAAAAATGCTGCAGCGGGTTTATGGGACGGTCTGGCGCAACAAAAAGGAACTGGATGAACATATTACCCGCATCGAAGAGGCTAAAAAGCGGGATCATCGTGTCATTGGTCGTCAGATGGATTTATTCAGTTTTCAGGAGGAAGGGCCGGGCTTTGCGTTTTTGCACCCCAAGGGAATGGTGGTCTGGAATGAGATCATTGATTTCTGGCGAAAGATTCATCGTAAGTATGGATATTGTGAGATCAAGACCCCGATTATGCTGAATGAATCCCTGTGGCATCGCAGCGGGCATTGGGATCATTATAAACAGAATATGTACTTTACAACCGTCGATGAGATGACTTATGCCATCAAGCCGATGAACTGTCCGGGGGGCCTGCTGGTGTACAAATCCAACAAGCATTCCTATCGCGAGTTTCCGATGCGTGTGGCGGAACTGGGGCTGGTGCATCGCTACGAGGCCAGCGGTCAGATGCACGGGCTGGTGCGTGTGCGGCAGTTTACGCAGGACGATGCTCATATTTTCTGTACGCCGGATCAGATTGAAAGCGAAGTCATCGGCGTTATTTCTCTGGTCCAGGAACTCTATTCGGCGTTTGGCTTCAAGGAATATCATATCGAGTTATCGACCAAGCCGGAAGATCATATCGGCTCGGATGAAATCTGGGAGATTGCAACCAATGCTCTGGCGGGGGCCTTGAAGCATAAAGGTCTGGCGTACCAGATTAATGAGGGTGATGGGGCGTTCTACGGGCCCAAGATTGATTTCCATATCAATGACTGTATCGGGCGGTCGTGGCAGTTGGGTACGATTCAGCTTGACTTCTCGATGCCGATGCGGTTTGAGGTTACCTATACCGACAAAGATAATACGGAAAAAACGCCGGTGATGCTGCATCGGGCAATTCTCGGGTCGCTGGAGCGGTTCCTGGGCATTCTGATTGAGCATTACGCGGGCAATTTCCCGCTGTGGCTGGCGCCGGAACAGGTGCGGATTATGCCCATCAGCGAAAAGACCAATGACTATGCGATGCAGCTGGCCGAAAGACTCAAGCAATCTGATTTGCGTGTCTGGACCGATTTGTCAGACGACAAGATTGGGGCCAAGATTGTCAAGGCTCATAGCGACCGCGTGCCATATATGCTGGTGGTTGGCCCCAAAGAAGCCCAGCAGGATGCTGTCAATGTGCGTCTGCGTCAGAGTCAGCAGACTGTGACGGTCCCGGTGGACCAGTTTATCGCAAAGGCCAAAGAGCAAATTGCCCAAAGAAGCGATCAGTTAGGCATGTGATTTTTCATTCGGCGGTGAATGAAAAATTGAAACCATACAAACACTCTAAAATGGAAAGGTAGCAGCTATCAGTACAGAAGGTTTCCGTATCAATGAAAAGATTCGCACCAGCCCGGTCCGGCTGATTGACGAATCGAATAGTCAGGTAGGTGTTGTGACGATTCAAATTGCACTGGAAAGGGCACGTGAAGCGGGGCTTGATCTGGTGGAGGTTTCTCCGAACACCCAGCCGCCTGTTTGTCGGATAATGGATTATGGCAAGTTTCTCTATCAGCAGAAGCGCAAAGCCAAGCTGAGCCAGAAGAAACAACATGTCATGGAATTAAAGGAACTTCGGATCCGTCCCAAAATTGATGATCATGACCGGGATATCAAGATTAAACATGCCGAGGAATTCCTGCAGCGCGGCGACAAAGTCCAGTTTACAATGATGTTTCGTGGTCGCGAGATGATGTATGTGGATCATGGTAAAGAGGTGATGAACTATATCATTGAGCGTTTACAGGGCTGTTCCAAGGTCGAGCGTCCGGCAGAGTTGCTGGGCAAGCGAATGACGCTGATTCTGGTACCCTCCAAAGGGACTGGGGCGACGACCGCGGGGCAACCTGTCCAAAAAGGACCCAATCCCTCTGGATTGAACATTGAACTCAAGACAAAGGCCTGAGCAATCGGCCTTTGCTAATTCCGGATAGTTTTTTGTTGACCTTAAGGTACAAAGCGGGTATAATATTCCGCTTTCCAGTGTGGATTTGACTGTGATTTTCCGTAAATGCTTAAAGAGGAAGAAGTTATATGCCGAAAATGAAGACCCACAAGGGGTTAAAAAAACGCGTCAAGATTACCGGCACCGGCAAGGTAAAACGCCAGCGGTGTAATGGCGGTCACCTGTTGAGCAATAAGAGCAGTCGCAAGCTGCGTTCGATTAAATCCACAGCCATTGTCAAAGGTGCCAAGGCTCGTGCGATTCGGACGCTGCTGGGTGCCTAAGCGTTTTGCAGCCTATGTAAATCGAAGTCAAGCACCTGCTTCCCGGCTTCATCAGCTGCCGTAGTGGGTGTGTATTGATGAAATCAAGTATAGAAAGGAAAAGCTGGTATGCCAAGAGTACGTCGAGGACATGCGCGTCATCAGTCCAAAAAGCGCATTTTAAAGGCCGCAAAGGGGTTTTACGGTCCAAGGAAAAATCAGATTCGTCTGGCCAAAGAGGCCGTGGTTCGCGCCAATGTTTACAGTCGCGTTGGTCGTCGCCAGAAAAAGCGGTTGTTCCGAGAGATGTGGATTGTTCGTCTGAATGCGGCCTGTCGTGAACGCGGGATTCGCTATAGCCTGCTGATCAATGGCTGCAAGAAAGCGGCGATTGAATTGAACCGCAAGATGCTCAGCGAGATTGCGATTGCTGATCCGGCCGGTTTTGACAAGATTGTCGAAAAGGCGCTGGCCGCAGCACAATAGCATTTTATCAAACGCAATTATCAAGACAGAGAACTGCCTTCGGCGCTAAGATTAAAATTATCGCTGAAGGCTGTTCTTTTTTATGCCCATGGGGTATAATTCGCCCGGCGTGATCCCGGCAAACACCATCGCGACGACCGGCGATCACTCAGGTGAAATCAGGATAAGGACAGGTACGACTATGCTGGAACAGTTTGAACAAATTGCCGCTTCCGCGATGGCGGAATTGGATGCCATCAAGACGGCTGAGGAGCTTGAACAATACCGAGTAAAATACCTGGGACGCAAGGGGCTTGTGACGAATATGCTTAGCCAGATCGGCAGCCTGCCGCCGGAGCAGAAAAAGCTGGGAGGGCAGACGGCCAATCGGATCAAACAACAGGTAACCGAGGCATTTGAAAGCAAAAAACAGACTCTGGGGGCCATCAGCGTCAAGCAGGGCCCCATGATTGATGTTACTCTGCCGGGGGCACCCATTCGGCGTGGACGCAGTCATGTCCTGATGCAGACAATTAGTGAGCTGCTGGATATTTTTGGCCGGATGGGCTTTCAGATTGCATATGGGCCGGAGATTGAGGATGAATGGCATAATTTCATTGCGCTCAATATTCCGGCTGAACATCCGGCGCGAGACCCGATGGATAATTATTATATCAGCGATTCGATGCTGCTTCGAAGTCAGACTTCGACAATTCAGATTCGGGCGATGGAAAAACAGACCCCGCCGATTCGGGTTGTGGCTCCCGGGCGAGTCTATCGGCCGGATACCGTAGATGCGACCCACATGTTTATGTTTCATCAGCTGGAGGCCCTGGTTGTGGATGAAGGGGTGACGATGGTCGATTTAAAAACAACCATCAGCCAGTTCATTCATGTCTTTTTCGGGCCGGACACCCAGTTCCGTTTTCGACCGAGCTTTTTCCCGTTTACCGAACCGAGCTGTGAGGTGGATATCCTGTGGGTGGATAAGAGCGGGCGGGAATCGTGGATGGAAATCGGGGGGTGCGGGATGGTGGACCCGAATGTCTTTGCAGCTGTAAATATCGATAGTGAGAAATATACCGGCTGGGCGTTTGGATTCGGGATTGAGCGACTGACGATGAAAAAGTACGGAATCACCGATATTCGTTTGCTGTTTGAGAATGATTTGCGGTTCTTGCGGCAGTTTTCTTGACGTTTTCCGATGGACTATGAGGAATCTGCCGCGACAGACGCCGGCGGCTAAATAGGTCCGTGCTTTGCTGCAACGCAACAACAAGGTCAATTTAGATCGTACAAAAAAATAATCACTGTGGATTCGGGAGAAAATATGGCACGAAAAGGAATAATTCTTGCCGGAGGCAGCGGGACGCGGCTTTATCCTGCAACCCAGGCGGTCAGCAAACAGCTTTTGCCAGTCTATGACAAGCCGATGGTCTATTATCCGCTGGCCACCCTGATGTTGTCAGGAATCCGTGAGATTCTGGTGATTTCAACGCCGCAGGATACGCCGCTGTTTCGGATGCTGCTGGGCGACGGGAGCCAGTGGGGGATATCGATCGAGTATGCTGTTCAGCCCAGGCCGGAGGGGCTGGCACAGGCGTTTATTATCGGCAAGTCCTTTTTGGCGGGAGGGCCGGCCTGCCTGATTCTGGGGGATAATATTTTTTACGGGCATGGTCTGACGCCTTCTCTGCGGAATGCTGCGATGAATCAGGACGGAGCGACGATTTTTGGGTATTGGGTGCGGGATCCGGAACGATATGGCGTGATTGAATTTGATGCCTCGGGCAAGGCCCTGAGTGTGGAGGAAAAGCCCGCCAAGCCCAAATCCAATTATGCCGCGGTGGGGCTGTATTATTATGATCATCAGATTACGGAAATTGCCGCGTCGATCAAGCCTTCGGCACGGGGTGAGCTGGAGATCACCGATGTCAACCGGGAATACCTCAAACGCGGGCAGCTTCGGGTGGAACTGCTCAGCCGCGGGATTGCCTGGCTGGATACGGGAACGCATGAGTCGATGCTTCAGGCGGGAAATTTTGTGCAGACGGTGCAGCAGCGGCAGGGGCTGATGATTTCCTGTCCGGAAGAGATTGCCTATCGTATGGGCTGGATATCAGCGGAACAACTGATGCGTCTGGCTGAACCGCTGAAGAAGAACGAATATGGTCAATACCTCATTCAGTTGATTAAAGGTGGAAACCGATGAATCGAATAGAAACGGCGATTCCTGGTGCATTCATTCTGGAGCCAAAGGTGTTTGGCGATGCGCGGGGTTTTTTTATCGAGACCTACAGCGCAAAACGATACGCGGATGCGGGCATTCCGGAGACATTTGTGCAGGATAACCTATCCTTTTCCATGCGGGGGGTACTGCGGGGGCTTCATTTTCAAAATCCCAATGGACAGGGCAAGCTGGTCCAGGTCCTGCAGGGTGAGGTTTATGATGTGGCGGTTGATATCCGGCTGGGTTCGCCGACCTTCGGCAAGTGGGTGGGGATACTATTGTCCGCAGAAAACAAACGGCAGTTTTTCATTCCGGCCGGTTTGGCCCATGGATTCTGTGTGCTCAGTGAGACAGCGTTGTTTCATTATAAATGCACAGACTATTACGCCCCGGCCAATGAAGGCGGGATTGCCTGGAATGATCCGGATATCGGTATCGAATGGCCGATATCGCAGCCGATACTCTCGGCCAAAGACGCCGCATACGGACCGTTAAAACATTATCCTCAGGAACGATTGCCTCGTTATCAGCAGGGAGGACGATGATGAACAGTCCAGTGGTTGTGCTGGGAGCCCGAGGAATGCTCGGGACGGATTTGATGGCCTGCCTGGCCCGGCAGGGGATCGCGGCTCAGGGGTACGATCTGCCTGATTTTTCAATTGTGGATAAAAGTCAGGTTGAGAAGGCCATTGACGGCGCAAAGGTGGTCATAAACTGTGCAGCTTATACCAATGTGGAAAAGGCTGAAAGTGAACAGGCCCTGGCATTTCAGGTCAACGCAGAGGCGGTGGGTATGCTGGGACGGATTGCCGGCAGCAAAGGGATTCCGGTCCTGCATATCAGTACGGATTTTGTTTTTGACGGCAAGCTGGACAGGCCTTATGTTGAAACCGATGCGGCCCATCCGATTAGTGTCTATGGGGCCAGCAAATATGAAGGGGAGAAGGCGTTAATGGCATCAGGCTGCTGCTGCAGCATCGTACGAGTGCAGTGGACGTATGGACGACAGGGTGTTAATTTTATCAAGAAACTGCTGGATGCGGCACGTGCGGGAAAACCGCTGAAGGTAGTGGATGATCAGGTGGGGTCCCCCACGGCAACTGAGGAGGTGTCTAAAATCATATGCGCACTGATTCAATTGCCGGCATTTCCAACGGGGATCTATCACCTGGCGGCGGGTGGGTATGTGAGCCGGTTTGATATGGCGAAATTTCTGTTTATGACATTGGGAATGGCCGTGGATTTAAGCCCATGCAAGACTGGGGATTTTCCATCTGCGGCCAAACGACCTTTGAACAGCCGGTTCAATTGCCATAAGCTGGAGACATTGCTGGGCATGAAAATGCGTCCGTGGCAGGATGCGTTGCGGGATTATTTGGCAACAATTTAAGGTATACTTTTGAATGATAGGGATCTGACAATGCGAACGATTCTGGTCACCGGGGGAGCGGGTTTTATCGGCAGCAATTTTGTGCGAATGGTGCTCAGTGAGCATCCGGATGTCCGGGTGGTGAACCTGGATTTGCTAACCTATGCCGGCAATCTGGAAAGTCTGGGCGAATTTTTGAACCATCAGAATCATATCTTCGTCAAAGGTGACATCTGTGATGGAAAACTGGTCAACGACCTTGTGGTCCAGTATAAAATTGATGCGATAGTGAATTTTGCAGCCGAAAGCCATGTGGACCGTTCTCTGGTTGAGCCGGGGGTGTTTATTCAAACCAACGTCACCGGAACGCTGACACTGCTGAAAGTGGCATTAGACCACAAACTGGAGCGGTTTTTGCAGGTTTCTACGGATGAAGTGTATGGCTCGCTGGGTCCCGAAGGATTTTTCACCGAAACCACTCCACTGAGTCCAAATTCGCCGTACTCGGCCAGCAAGGCCTCGGCGGACATGCTGGTACGGGCGTTTTCACATAGCTGGGGACTGCGGTGTAATATCACCCGGTGCTCGAATAATTACGGTCCGTATCAGTTTCCGGAAAAAATGATTCCTTTGATGATTCATAATGCCTTGAATGACAAGGAATTGCCGGTTTATGGGGATGGCTTGTATATTCGGGACTGGCTGTATGTCTATGACCATTGTACGGCCATCTGGAAGGTTCTGACGCAGGCTGAACCGGGGACGATTTATAATGTGGGGGGCAACAATGAAAAGACTAATTTGGAGGTGGTGGGGATTATTTTGGAGCGGCTGGGCAAGCCCAAAACGCTGATTCGCCATGTCAAAGATCGTCCCGGCCACGATCGGCGGTATGCTATCGATTCGGGCAAGATAATGAAGGAATTAAACTGGAAACCGACAGTCACTTTTGAAGAGGGAATCGTTAAGACCATTGATTGGTATCTGGCCAATACAGGCTGGCTTAATCATATTGTATCCGGGCAATATCAGCAATATTATCAGAGCATGTACAGCAATCGATAACCGAAGATTTGGCGACAGCAGGCTGGACAAGGAATGTCTTGACCGAGGGGTCTTTCTGAAGTAAACTTTGCCGTTTTCTTGAGAAAGGCTTAAAAAGGAATGAGTGAAAAAACAACAAATTTGTCTGCTTTTAAGCGGGTTTTGGGTTATGTCTGGCCGCAGTGGCCGAGTCTGGTTGCCTTGTTTTTTTGGGCAGCGATGATTGCGGTGATGTTTTCGGCCAGCTTTCTGACGATTATTCCGCTGTTAAAGGTAATGATGGAGGAAGAAGGTCTCCATGCCTGGATTGACCGAAAAGTCTGTAACGCACGATATGGAATTGATTTTTATGTTCCGGGTCGTAATGAATTATACGATACCACATCGGATGTGGCCAAATATTTGTTGATCAATCGTGTCGATGGAGGAAAATGGGGGGCTGAAAATGGACTGCAGCGAGGCGATCGGATTGTGAATATTGCGATTGGGGACTCTCTTGGACAGGAGAATTCGATTGCGGTGATGCTGGAGCTGCTGGCCACATCCGAATCCGAACAGCCTATGGTATGGTCTATTTTACGCACCGATGCCCAGGGGAACTCGGAATCGCTGACACTCCATAAGAGCGTGCCGAATAAGCCGTTTTATGCCGACTGGATGCAATGGCCCGTCAGTTTTATTCCTCGCTCTGAAAAAAATGAAGATATGCTCAAGGCGATGATTGTTGTAATCCTTGCCTTAACGGCAGTGACGTTTATTCGCTGCTGGGCACGGTTTTACCAGAGCTATCTGGCGGAAAAAGTGGTTTCTGTTGCCAATGCAAAATTGCGAGAGGACGTGTTTCATCATGCCTTGTATATGCCGGTAGGTTTTTTTGCGACCCGAGGAACCAGTGATACCACCAGCCGAATCATCGGCGATGTGGCACAAAGCGGCAAGGGAATCAAGATTCTGTTTGGTAAGACGATTCGTGAGCCGCTGGTGGCGATCGGGGCGATGACGGCCGCATTTACGATTAGCTGGGAATTGTCGTTAATCTTCCTGACTTCGGCGCCGGCGGTTATTGGTGTGATTGCAATTTTCGGCAAGAAGATGAAGAGAGCCATGAAGAAATCGCTGGTTTCAACGGCTCAACTGCTGGGGCGCATCCAGGAAGTGATGAATGCCCTCCGGGTGGTTAAAGTATATAACCGTCAGCCCTGGGAAGCGCAGGCGTATGAAAAGAAAAACCGGGAATTTTTGAAATATTCGCTTCGGATGTCGAAAATTGATGCTGCGACCAGTCCGACCATGGATGCGATGGGTATGGTGGCTGCGGTAAGTGTCATTTTGATTGGGGCAGTGTGGGTGACCCATAACAAAATGCAGCCGAGTGCTTTTTTTGCGTTACTGGCTTGTCTGGGCGGGGCGGCGGAGTCCGTTCGCAAGGTCAGCGATGTCTGGAATATGGTGCAGCAGGCCAATGCGGCGGCAGAACGTGTGTTTGCGGTGATGGATGAACCGAAAGAACGCGAAGCGCCCAATGCATTTGCCATGAAGCCGTTGCATCGGGAAATTGAGTTCAGGAATATCGTCTTTACTTATCCTGGCGCTCAGCAGCCGGCGCTGAATGGGATTGATTTGACAGTGCCGGCGGGACAGACCGTGGCGATAGTCGGCTCCAACGGTTCCGGCAAAACAACCCTGGTGAATCTGCTGCCGCGGTTTTATGACCCCGACAGCGGACAGATTTTAATTGATGGGCAGGATATCCATCAGGCGACGTTTTACAGCCTGCGTGACCAAATTAGCATGGTAACACAGAATGTCGTTACCTTTAACGACACGATTGCCAACAATATTGCTTATAGCAAACCGGATGCGACACGGGACGAGGTGATTGCAGCCGCCAAACGGGCCTATGCGCATGAGTTTATTACGACTCTCCCGAAAGGCTATGATTCGATGATTGGCGAATTAAGCAGTGGATTTAGTGGTGGACAGCTGCAGCGCATAGTGATTGCCCGGGCGATTCTGAAAAATCCGCGAATCCTGATTTTCGATGAAGCGATGAGTCAGATTGACGCCGAAAGTGAGGCCAAGATTCATGCCGCACTGGGAGATATCATGAAGGGACGCACCTGTTTTCTGATTGCCCATCGTTTCAGTACGGTGATTTCTGCAGATCGAATCATTGTGATGGACAAGGGACGCATCGTGGCCGACGGCAGACATCAGGATTTGATTCAGCACTGCCAGGTGTACAAGAATCTGTATGAGACGCAGTTGATGTCGCCGCAATAAACGGCATCTCGGAATGATCTATGGATAACCCGCGACAGGCCAAAGCGACGATAGGGGTGGTCAATTACAAAACCCTGGATTTGACCAGGCTGTGTCTTCGCAGTATCCGTAAATATACACGTCAGCCGTATGAGGTGATTGTGGTGGATAATGATTCCCAGGATGCCTCGACGGAGTATCTGCGGTCGCTGAAGTGGATTCGGCTGATTGAGCGTAAAGACAAAACCAATGACAGCAGCGGAGGGTATGCTCATGCCGCGGCGCTGGATATGGCCCTGGAGCAGACCCAAACCGAGTTTTTCGTTGCTATGCATTCGGATACGTTTGTCCGGCGGGAGAATTGGCTGGGGGACCTGCTGGCGATGTTTGGTCAGGACAACCGAACGGCCTGTGTCGGAGCCGGCAAAGTGGAATTGACGCCGGACTGGCAGGTCTGGCTGAAAAAGCTGACGGATTTTAAGACGTTCAAGCGAATCCTGCTGCGCACGCCGGATCCGCTGGGCATGTACCGGTATTATAATCGTACGGTATGCAGCATTTACCGAACCGAGGTTCTTAAACGTGAAAAGCTGTCGTTTCTGATGGATCGGGACAAAGGGTTGACCGTTGGCAAGAAACTGTATTTTGAACTGGTGGACCGAGGCTATAAGACGGTGGAGTTGTCGGACCGATTGATGCGGCAATACTTGTATCATCTGGCCCATGCGACCCAGGTGGTCAATGCAGGACAATATCATCTGAAACAGCGTACCGTACGAAAAATCAGCCGGCTGATGGAACGGATTATGCAATCCGAGCAGGTTCAGCAGATTTTAAAAGACGATTCTCTGGATCAATAAATATGACCTCGAAAAGGATTTCCAATATTGTATTTACCAAGAATCGTCCCTTGCAATTGCATGGCTATTTAGAGAGCCTTCAGCGTTTTGGTTCTCCCCAGGCAATTCAGACTTATATTATTTATAAACCGGATTTATTTGATGCAGAATACGAACTTTGCTTTCGTTCTTTTCCGGATTGTGTTGTGGTTCGCGAAGCCAGCTTCCACTTGGATTTTCTACGCTTGATTGAGCAGATCCAGACGGAATATATATTGTTTGGGATAGACGATTTTGCCTATTTTGACAATATTGGATTCGATTTCATTGACAGTGCCTTTGCCAAAATAGGGCAGGAATTGTTTGGATTTTCACTGAGGCTGGATTCGCAGCAGATGCCCGAGGATTTTGCTGCAGGCAGTGTCCGGCCGGTGGAGGTTCAAGGGCAGACACTCTATGCTCTGGATTGGACCAAGGGGCAGACGCCCAGTACGCGGTATCCGTTTGAGCTATGTGCGACAGTCTATCGGACCCAGGATCTTCGCCGACTATTCAGCCGGGTGGTGAGTCATCATTGGATTGCCAATCGGTATTTTCGACCCGGCTCAAAGGCGGCACGCGTGTATGGGTATTTTTTCAACCTGCGAAACCTGTACAAGCGGTTGGGTTTCTTTTATAATCCCAACACGCTGGAGTCGTGGTGTTGTCGGTATGTACAGAGACATCCTGATGCGTTTGGACATCTGCTGGCCTATCGCTCCATTTGCGGTACGGCCATCCAGGTCAACATGGTCAATACAACGACGGTTAATGAATGGGATGATTCGGCTAAACTGACGGTGGAGGTGCTGGCAGAAAAATATCGGCAGGGCTGGCGGCTGGATCTGGACAGCCTGGCCGCGGACAAGCCTGGCCGAACCCATAGTGGCCCCGAGCGATTCAAGTTATGCAAAAAGGAAAAATGAGGAACGTATGGTTAAGCGTATTCTTGTAACAGGTGGAGCCGGTTTTTTGGGATCGCATTTATGTGAACGGTTATTGCGTGAAGGGCATGACGTCCTGTGTGTTGATAATTTTTATACTGGGCGCAAGAAAAATGTGTTGCATTTACTGCCCAATGGGCGGTTTGAACTCATGCGCCATGATGTGACCTTTCCTCTATATATAGAAGTGGATGAAATTTATAATTTAGCCTGTCCTGCTTCGCCGATTCATTATCAGCACGATCCGGTTCAAACGACCAAGACCAGTGTGCATGGGGCGATTAATATGCTGGGATTGGCCAAGCGGGTCAAGGCTAAAATTCTCCAGGCCTCAACCAGTGAAGTCTATGGTGACCCCGAAATTCATCCGCAGACGGAATCCTATTGGGGGCATGTCAATCCGATAGGAGTTCGCTCCTGCTATGATGAAGGAAAACGCTGTGCGGAGACGCTGTTTTTTGATTATCATCGCCAGCATAAGCTGCGGATTAAGGTGATTCGCATCTTCAATACTTATGGGCCAAGAATGCTGCCCAATGATGGCAGGGTTGTGTCGAATTTTATTGTGCAGGCACTGCTGAATAAGCCCATTACCATTTATGGTCAGGGCCACCAGACCCGATCATTTTGTTATGTGGATGATTTAATTGAAGCCATGGTCAGGATGATGAATACCCCCGACAGTTTTACCGGACCGGTCAACTGCGGCAATCCTCAGGAATTTTCCATTTTAGAGCTGGCTCGGAAAATCATTGATCTGACCGGATCATCCAGTCGGTTGATTTTTATGCCGCTGCCCCAGGACGATCCAGCGCAGCGCAAACCAGATATCACTCTGGCCCAGGATGCGCTGAAGTGGTCACCGACAGTGGCACTTGACGAGGGCCTGAAAAAAACCATTTCTTATTTTGAACAAATGCTGCGTGATGGTGAACTTGAATTAAGTTAGCGGGAATTGCGATGTCAAAGTTTTATAGTCGATGGAAAAAACAATTGATTCGCTCGAAGATTGTGTCGGGCCTGAGCCGATTTCCGGCGTATTTCCGGGATTGGTACCGCTATAGCCATATGGAAGGAGCGGAGCCGATTCGGCTCAACGATACATACCCCTGTTTGTTTGACAAGACCAGCAGGACAGGGGTGGACAGTCATTATTTTTACCAGCATGTCTGGGCGATGGAATCTAAACAGCCTGGCCGAACCCATAGTGGCCCCGAGCGATTCAAGTTATGCAAAAAGGAAAAATGAACAACAGCATGAGAAATGATTCTCTCAAAAATGAGCCCCTGAGCATTCCTGGTTATGGCAAGCAGCCCCGTTTGTTTTGTGATGGGGAGGATGTGATTGCGGAAGGGCAAATTATTCTGAGGGGAGGGAGGCATAACACGTGACCCATAATTTCTATACGGATGAGGAACTGAAAGCATTTGGCTTCAAACAAATTGGTACCAATGTTCTGATCAGCAGAAAAGCGAGTATCTATTCTCCGCAGCATATTGCATTGGGATCGAATATTCGCATTGATGATTTTTGTATATTAAGCGGTGTAATTACTCTGGGCAATTATATTCATATTGCTGCATATACCTCACTTTGTGGTGGCAACCAGGGGATTGTTCTGGAGGATTTTGTAAATCTATCCAGAAAAATAGAAATTTTTGCGATCAGTGATGATTTCAGTGGGGCGTCTATGACCAACCCTATGATCCCCAATGAGTATAAAAAGCTGATCGAAGGGAGGGTTTGGCTGAAAAAACATGTCATCGTGGGAACAGGGACAGTGATTTTGCCTGGCGTTGTACTTGAAGAAGGCTCTGCAATCGGGGCATTAAGCCTGGTCAAAGCCAGTACGGATCCCTGGAGTATTAATGCGGGTATCCCGTCACGAAGAATTAAGGACCGTAAACGAGATCTGTTGAAGATAGAAGAGTTGTTTCATGACCCAAACAATAAAAAATGAAATCCAGGGATTACCCCGTCCTGTTTATGTCACATCTCCTTTGCTCCCCAGTTTAAGAGAGCTGGGCGGATACCTCAAGGCGATTTGGAAATCCAAATGGG